>JAGRJL010000357.1 GCA_020442775.1 Lysobacterales bacterium
CCGCGCGGTCCGCGCAGGGTCTTGTGGGTGGTGCTGGTGCAGACGTGGGCGTGGGGAACCGGGCTGGGATAGACCCCGGCGGCGATCAGGCCGGCGACGTGGGCCATATCGACCACGAAATAGGCGCCGACGCTGTCGGCAATCTCGCGCATCCGCTTCCAGTCGATGATCTGCGAGTAGGCGGAGAAGCCGCCGATCAGCATTTTCGGCTTGTGCTCCTCAGCCAGACGCTGCATTTCGTCGTAGTCCAGCTCTTCGCTGTTCATGTTCAGTCCGTACTGGACCGCGTTGAACAGCTTGCCGGAGAAATTCACCCGCGCGCCGTGGGTCAGATGGCCGCCATGAGCCAGGCTCATCCCGAGGATGGTGTCGCCGGGCTGCAGCAGGGCGTGGTAGACCGCGGCATTGGCCTGCGATCCCGAATGTGGCTGCACGTTGGCGTAGTCGGCGCCGAACAACTCCTTGGCCCGCTCGATCGCCAATCGCTCGGCCACATCGACGTGCTCGCAGCCGCCGTAATAGCGCTTGCCCGGGTAGCCCTCGGCGTATTTGTTGGTCAATACGCTGCCCTGCGCCTCCAGCACGCGCGGGCTGGCGTAGTTCTCCGAGGCGATCAGTTCAACGTGATCTTCCTGGCGTACTTTTTCCGCCTCGATGGCGGCGGCGAGTTCCGGGTCAAAGCCGGCAATGGTCATATCAGCGGGAAACATGGTCGCCGTTGCTCCAGTCAAGTCAGGCAGCCGGCGAGGATAGCGCTCGTGCCCCGGAGCGGCAATCCAGCAAACCCTGCGGAGCTGGCCTTGGGTTCGTCAAAACGTCATGACGGCGTGATTGACCCCTTTTGGGCACCTTGCTAACGTGCGCGTATTCTTAACCAGTAAATAACATTGGAGTTGCAGCCATGCGCAAAAGTCCCACGCTGCGTCGCCCGCTTACCGTCGCTCTCAGTCTGGTGCTGGGCATGGCATCAACGGCAGCACTGGCCATCACCAACGATGAAGTGAATTCGGGTGTCCAGTTCAGCTTCTCCAATCCCGGCGCTCGCTCGCTGGCCCTGGGCGGTGCCTTTACCGGCCTGGCCGACGATGCTACGGCCGCCTATGCCAATCCAGCCGGCTTGACGGTCTTGCGCACCCAGGAATTGGCCTTTGAGGCGCGCTACACCAGCTATGACACGCCCTTTACTGCCGGCGGCGTGGTCGGCTTCGCGCCCTTCGACGATTCCAACGTACTCGAGGGCAGCAGCGGGGATTCGGTGTTTCAACCGTCATTTGCCTCCTGGGTCATTCCCCTGGAGAACGTGACCTTCGCGATGTACTACCAGCGGCTGGCCGATTTCGAAACCAGCTTCAGCACCGATGGGATACTGATCGACGCCGGTAACTTTACCGATTTCATCTTTCCGGTCAGCAGCAGCCTGGAATTTGACGTACAGAACATCGGCGTGGCGGTTGGGGTGGAGTTGACGGATTCCTTCTCGATCGGCGCCACCCTGGCACATTCGGAGCTGAATCTGCGTTCACGCACCGTGCGCTTCGTTAACGGCCTGCCCTTGAATCAGCAGCGCCAGTATGGCGACGACTCCGACGTCACTTTCGGTGTAGGTGCGCTCTGGCGGATCAGCGATCAGTGGAACCTGGGACTGGCCTACCGTCGAGGCGCGGAGTTCAATTACACCGCGGTCAATGAAACGCTGCCTGACAACCCGGATCACCCCAACTCCAATCAGCAGCGGCCCAGCTTCGACATCCCGCACATACTCAGCGCCGGTCTTGCCTTCCGTCCTTCGGACAGCTGGCTGTTCACGCTGGATGTGAATCGGGTTTATTACAGCGAGTTGACCGACAGCAACTCGCCGGACCTATTCAATTTCACCGCCACTCAGGGAACCCCGCTGGAGTTGGACGACGGCACCGAGATCCGGATTGGCGCCGAATACGCCTTCCTCAACATGCAGCGGCCGCTGTTCCTGCGCGCTGGCGCCTGGCGCGATCCGGATCATCGTATCGCCAACAATCAGATCGACGATTGTGTCAGCAACGATGAAAACTTCTTCAACTGTGTCGACGCCACCCTGTTCGCGCCGGGCGACGATGAATGGCACTACAGCCTGGGCTTCGGCTGGGCCTTCGAGAAGTTCCAGATCGATGCAGCCGCTGATTTTTCGGACCTGGTAGACACCTATTCGGTATCCGGGGTCCTGCGCTTCTGATCGCAATCGCGTTGAGCGACCCAAGAGCCCGGCTGATGCCGGGCTTTTGCTTAATGCGCTCCGAGCCAACCCTGAAATTTGCATCATCCCGCGAACCGGGGGATCCTGAGGCCCTGAACTGGTGACTCAGTTCGTGAGCCGGCGTCCTGAGTTGCAAACTGATTCCACCGGCATTGTCGCCGGCTGTTGCGTGGATATCCGCCGCGTAGTCAAGAGACAGGGCGATGCCTCTGCCTGGAGGGAAGCCGATGGGCCTCCGGACCATGCTCGCGCACGCAGGGGTAGTTTTGGCGCTCATGCTGTGGCCGCCGAATGCTGCTGGTCAGAAGCGAGCAGACTCCGCCGGACCATCGGCCGGGATTAGCCACTTCCTCGACGCCAGGGGCCATTTGCAGATTCCCCGGGATTTCACCGGCAGCCTCAATCCAGCCGGCTATCGAATGATCCTGGATCAGGACCAGAGCCCCCGCTTCGTCGCCGACTCCAGGCTCACCCCAGGCCAGCGCAAGCTGTTCGGGGTTCCCAGTGGCTGCAACTCCGAAATCACTTCGGTGGCCGTCGCGCCTTCCGGACTGATCTTTCTGGGCGGCTATTTTACGGCTTGCGAAGACAGCCTGGCCTCCCGTGTGGTGGCCTACGACCGAGTCGCCGGGCGTTTCATTGCGCTCGGCGCCGATGCAGCGAACGGGGTCAACGACGCGGTATTCGCGATCGCCATTGGTTCAGATGGCAGCGTCTTCGTGGGTGGCCGCTTTACCCAGGCCGGCGGTATGCCGGCCGCTCAGGTTGCTCGTTGGGATGGGCAACGGTGGTCGGCCCTGGGCTCGGTGGGGACCCAGGGGACCGATGGCGAGGTCAGGGCGCTCGCGCTGATCGAAGCGGATCTCTACGTTGGTGGTCGCTTCGCAAGCGCGGGCGGTATTGCCGCGCGCAACATCGCTCGATGGGACGGCAACGCTTGGAGCGCTCTGGGTATTGGTGTGGGCGGCCCGATTGACGGAGTGAGCGCAATCGCCGCCTACCACGGTGAGCTTCATGTGGCCGGATTCTTTGACCGCGCCGGCGGTGCGCCGGCCAACAACGTGGCCCGCTGGGATGGCAGTTCCTGGTTCGCGCTTGGTAGCGGCAGCGCGAACGGGGTCAGCGCCAGCGCCCTGGCCATGGCGGTCAGCGGTGACGAACTGATTGTCGGCGGGAACTTCCTCAGCGCCGGCGGGGAACCGGCGAGCGGCATTGCGCGCTGGAACGGCGGCCGCTGGACCGCGCTGGGTGATGGTGTTAACAACGTGGTCCTGGGAATTGCCGATGGTGGCAATGGCGCCGTATATGCCGTGGGGCAATTCACCCGAGCCGGTGGAACGACCGCCAATCGGGTTGCGCGATGGTCCGGGACACAGTGGCAAAGTCTCACTGGCCCGGGCGGAAATGGTCTCGATGATCCCGCCAATTCCGTCGTTTTGCTCGGCGACGGCGTGGTCGTCGCAGGGTCGTTCCGGGAAGCAGGTGGCGACCTCGCCAATCGCGTAGCGATCTGGAACGGCAGCGGCTGGGAAGCGCCCGGAACTGGTGCAGGGCTGGGCCTGAATGGCAGCGTCAGAGCACTGGCAATCAGTGCTGGTCAGCTGTATGTCGGCGGATTTTTCAGTCGAGCCGGTGCGCTGGCGGCCAACAATATCGCGCGCTGGAACGGATCGACCTGGTTCACCTTGGGTGACGGTGCCAACAACGGGGTCAATGGTTCGGTGCTCGAGTTGCTGGTGGATGGCACCGATCTTTACGTCGGCGGTGGCTTCACCCGGGCGGGTGGGGCGACGGCGAATCGGATTGCCCGCTGGGACGGGGCCAGTTGGACCCCTCTCGGTAGCGGTGCCGCCAACGGGGTTTCCGGCGATGTCCGGACGCTGGCCCAGTTTCAAGGGGCACTCCATATCGGCGGCAGCTTCGAGCAAGCCGGTGGACAGGTGGTGAATGGAATCGCCAGATGGCACAACGGCCAGTGGTTCGCCCTCAGCAGCGGCGGTGAGGTCGGGGTAGGCGATGCGCTATTCCCGTTCGTTGCCGACCTGCTGCCAGTGGCCTCGGGACTGCTGGTCGGGGGCGAATTTGCTCGCGCCGGTGCAACCCAGGCAAACAACCTCGCGCACTGGGATGGACAAGCCTGGACTACACTCGGAAGCGGGATCAACAACGGCGTCGATCGGTCAGTCAACAGCCTGGCCGAATGGCGTGGTGACTGGTATGCCGGCGGCTCGTTCACCCATGCCGGCGGTACCCCGGCCAACTATGTGGCCCGGTGGAATGGTTCGAACTGGTCTGCCTTGGTCAGTCAGGGATTCAACGGTCTGTCCGGTGACGATTTCCCCTTCGTTTATGCGCTCGACAGCACCAGTACCGCGCTCTACGTGGGTGGCAGTTTCCAGAGCGCCGGCGCGGTGACAGCCAATGGTCTGGCGCGATGGGATGGCAGTCGCTGGGAGGGACTCGGTGGCAGCTCCATCGAGCAGTCGATTCGAGCCATCAGCATCGACGGGGAGTCAATCTTCGCGGGTGGAAACAGCTTGACCCAGACCCCGTTGGCGGAGTTGCAGACGCGTGCCATTGATGGCGGATCGAGCAACGGTCTGGGTCGCACTGGACGGGTGAACCGCGGCGGCGACAAGGTTGCGTTCAGCGCGCTCGCAACCAATTTGACCGAGGACGATGCGGACACCCTGAGCGACATCTTCGTTCGCGATGTCGCTAGCGGCACCATCGCACGGATCAGCATCGGATCGCCCGCTGCCAAGGGAGGTAGCAACGAGGACTTTTTCGATCCTGCCATCGCACCGCTGGGCGATACGGTGAGCTACCGCGGTTCCAGCGGACAGCTTTACGCCCACTACCGCGGCCTTGGCCGCACCGCCAGCAGCAACCGTATTGGTGAGGTCGGCAACGGGCAGTCGAGTTCGTCGATGGTTCCAGGAGCGGGTGATCAGGTGCTCTTCACCACCACCTCCACCAATCTGCTCGATGGCGTCGACGGCAACGGTTCGATTGCCGACGTGGTAATCAAGGATCTGGACACCGGCATGGTCAGCTTGATCAGTATCGGCGCCAACGGCGAGGCAGCCAATGGCGACAGCCAGGATCCATGGGCCAGCGATGATGCGCAGACGGTGGCCTTCAGCAGCCTCGCGAGCAACCTTAGCGACGACCAGCTCCGGGCCCACCATTGGCCCAAGGGTGCGGTGCGACAGGTCTTGCTCAGCCACAGCCAGGGGTTGGGGCGCAGCGCCACCTACGTCAGCCGCAACCTGCAAACCGGCGAGTTGGGCAACGCCGACAGCACCCTGGTCAGGCTGACCCCGGATGGTCGATACGGTGTGTTCCAGTCGCTGGCGAGCAATCTGGTGGCGGGAGACAGCAACGGGCTCAGCGACATCTTCTACTTCGAAGTCGAACAGCGGCGGGTGATCCGACTGGAACGGATTTCGGTCAGTCGCTACGGAGTCGAAGCCAATGGCCCCAGCCGCAATCCAGTATCTCCGACGATGGCAAGCTGGTCAGTTTCGAGACAGACGCCAGCAATCTGGTCGAGCTCGACCTCAACGGTCGAAGCGATATCCTCGTGCGATCAATGGAAACCGGCGAAGTTCTGCGCCTGTCGCGCACCGTCGATGGTGCTCAGCCCAATGGCGACAGCAGTGACCCGATGATCTCGGGTGACGGTTCCACCATCGTCTTCGCCTCGGCGGCTGACAATTTGAGCGAAAACGACGGCAACGGCGTCGAGGATGTCTATGCGGTGAGGATCGGCGCCAGTCGTACTGGTAGCGCAGCCGCGGCCACGCTGAATTACAGCTACATCTACTGGAATCCGGCGGAGCCAGGCTGGGGCTACAACCTGCAGCATCAGGGCAATCTGCTCTACGGCACCTGGTATACCTACGCCGATGATGGTCAGGTGCTGTTTCTGACCGTGGAAGCCAGCGCGCAGTCCGACGGAAGCTTCGTCGGTCCGGTCTACCGAGTCGCGGGTACTCCCTTCGACCAGATCAACGGCAGTCCGGCATTCACCTCTGTCTCCGAAGTCGGCAGCGCCAGAATGGTTTTTGACAGCAGCGGGCGGCTGATACTCAGTTACAGCGTGTTCGAAGTGACTCAGACCAAGCAGCTGGAGCGTTTCCTTTTTTCCGACCGGGCGCCCAGCTGCTACGGCACCCTGGAGTCTCGTTCGGCTGCCGCCAACTATTCCGATCTGTGGTGGAATTCGGCAGAGCCGGGCTGGGGGCTGACGCTGTCGCATCAGGGCGAGAGCATTTTCCTGCTGTGGTACACCTACGCTGACGGAGGGCGCGACCAATGGATCAGCGGATCCGCGCTCCAGCGCCAACCCGATGGCAGCTACAGTGGTTCATTGCAGCGCCCGGACAGCGGCATCAGCCTGGGACAGATCAATGGCGCAGCGACCTCCTTCCCGGTGCCGGCAGTGGGTACCGCAAGCTTGACCTTCAGCAGCGGTGAGCAAGGCATTTTCAGCTACACCCTGGATGGGGTGACCCAAAGCAAGGCCATCGAGCGTTTCGTCGTCGTGAGTGAGGATCAGCCGAAGCCGGTCTGCTCACCCTGAGGAGGTTGCGTCGGAACCAGCGCCCGATGTGGCCGCTGGGCAAGGTCATCAGGAGAAGCTGGGCGCGGCCGACCTGCGCCTTTTTGTCGGCCGGGGCCTTGAGAATCCCGCTCAATCAGGCGTCGTTGAACAGCTCGATGAAGCGTGGCGAGAAGGCTCGGGTGTTGGGCTTGAGCTGACGGTCAAGCGACTTGGCCTTGCGCAAGTCGGTGCCGATCGCCGCCGAAAGGGCATTGTCCATCTCGCCACTGCGGACGTACTGATGCAGACGCGCTGCTGCGCGCAGCAGCAGTCCCTGAGCCTGGTCCTTGGCCCGCGGCAGCTGCTCTGGCGCGGCCCAGCTTGCCACCGCGGCATAGTCCCCGGCGAGGTAGAGCCCGACATATCGCCGGAGCTCCTCCGGGGCTGGCTGAGGTGCGCCCGCGATCGCCTGTTCCAGATCGCGTCTGGCCGTGGCCAGCGCAGCAACTGCCCGATCGATCGCCTTGCCGTCATCGCCTTTCAGTGCCGACTGCAGCGCGCTGCTCTGTTGCGCAAGCGCGGTGCGCGCGGCGGCCGTGCTGGCGCCAGCCGCCTCGGCTTCCGCCAGCACTGGCTGCAGATCGCTGATGTCCTTCTGAGCGCGTCGCTTGGTCAGGCGCAGCGCTTCTGCCTCGGCCGCTGCGGCCAGACCGCGCTTGGCCGACTCGACCCGGTCACCAAGGACACGCAGCGCGCCGGCCGCCTGCTTGATGCCGTCTTCGGCCTGTGCCAGCAGGTTGGGGCTGTCTTGACGGCGGGCGTTGGCGAGTTGGGTCTCAGCGCTGCTCAGCTGGCGCTTGCTGGCATCCAGGTCGCCGCTCAGCGCGCGCGCATCGCCGGTGCCGGCCAGCGGCGCAGCGCCCAGACTGGATTGGATGTTGCGTGCGCTGCGCTGGGCACTGGCCAGCGCGTTGCTGACCCGCTGCACATCGGCGCTGGCCAGCTTGGCAGTGGGCGGCGGCGGCTTTGGCGGATCCGGCCGTGGTGGCTTGGGTGGGTCGACCGGCGGCGGTGGCTTGGGCGGGTCGACCGGCGGCACAACCGGTTTCGGAGGATCGTTCTGGGCCAGCCGAAGTTGATCCTCACACTGCTTGATGAAGCCGCTCTGCTGCCCGGACAGCTCGCGCACCTGCGCTACCACCGCCTTGCTGGCGGCGTTGTTGAAGGCCTGCAAGGCTCCCTGGCAGTTGTTGAGGCGCAGTTCGGCCAGTCCCAGATAGTAGTGCGGAACGAAGTCGATACGATTGACGCCGTAGGTGCGCATGTTCCGCTGCGGCTTGCTGTTCTCACGCAGCACCGACTGCATCAGCCGCTTGACGGTTGCCCAGTCACCCTTTCCGGCGGCCTCGACGCCGTCCTGATAATCGTCCTTGTAGTCCGCCAGTAGCGGGCCGCTGCACAGCGCAACCGCCAGCACCAGCAGCCATCGGGTGAGCCTCCGGGCCATCACCGGTAGCCGGCCTCCTGCAGGTAGCTGTCGGCGTCGAGCTTGGCGAACTCCAATCTGGCCAGACTGTCCTGACCGCGGTTGACGGTGGCCGAACTTTCCTGCTGGGTCTTGCCGTCGGGTGACTTCATCACCACCGTGTATTGCCCCTCAGGCAGGGTGAGCGAAAACGGCGTGTTCTTCTTGCCTTTCAGATCAACCGGCTGGCCATCGGCGCCGGTGATCGACACCACCTGAGCCCAGGGCGTCGCGTCCAGGGCCAGCCGGCCGGCTTTCAGTCGCGCTTGTTCGGCAGCCAGTTGTTGGCGGATGGTCTCTTCGTTTCGCTGCACTTCCGCGAGCACCTGCTGCAGCGGCTGGTTATCGGGGAAGCGCACCAGGGTCGGATCGAGCAGCGCCCGCGCCACCTGCAGGTTGTTGCTGCGGGTCGCGGCCTGCGCCTCGGCGGTGACCTTCTCCAGGAAGCTGCGCTCCAGCGGCGCCAGAGTCGCGGCACCCAGCTCCGCTGCGCGCAGCGAGTCCAGCCAGCCGACCGCCTGGGTGACCCCGTTGACGCCCAGCTGGCGCTGACGCAGCAGTGCGGTCAGCGCGGACTGGGTCTGTTCGGCTTCCAGCTGCGCGGTCAAACGAGTGATCTTGGCGTCAGCCTGCTGTCGAGTCTCGCTGCGGGGCAGCAGGTCGACGATGCTGTCGCGAATGGCGCCGGCCCGGGCCAGATCCTTGTCCGCAGTTGCCTTGTCCAGCAGATCGCCAAGGGTCTTGCCGAGTCTTGCGCTGACCTTCTGATAGCGACTGTCATCGGCGCCCGCGAGCATCTCCAGATCACTCAGCGCAGCGGCCAGCCGGGGCTCGCGCAGCCAGCCGGGCTTCTCCTGAATTGCCTCCAGTTCGCCGACCAGGGCAATGATCTGATCATCCTTGAGCGCCGATTCCCGGGCGTTCTGCAGTTTGGTCAATCCCTCTGCGTAGCTTTCTTCGCTCAATACCCGTCTGGCCGCGTCCAGCAGCCCCTGAGCGCTGCCCCACTGACGACCGGAAATCATTTCTCCCAAACGGCTATCGATGGCTTCGCGAAACAGCTTCTCGCGGCCGGTGACCAGCTTGTGGCTGGTCGAGGTGTTCCTCATCGCGATCAGGCTGGTCATCGCGTTGTCGTCGTTGGGCTGCACCAATTCGCCGCGCTGCAGGTGATCGTCGAAGCTTCGGGTGAGCACCCTCAGGGTGGTCAACTGGGCCTCGGTCAGCTTCTCTTCCTTCAGCATCAGCCAGCTGAGCAGCCCGATCACTAACACCAGGGCGGCAACTGCGGCCGGAATCAGCCAGCCGGGACGGCCGCTGGGCGCGGGCTTGGCGACCGCCGGCTTTGGCGCCGCATCCGCCTTGGGTTTGACCGGCTTGGAGCGTGCGGTGGTGCGACCCGGGGCGTTCGGATCCTGCTTCTTGACCGCCGCGCGCAGCTCCGCATCGCGCAGGGTGTCGAAGGAAAAGCCCAACTCGCGCAGCTGATCAGACCACGGCGTGTTGGGATTGAAGCGCAACACTTCGCGGAAAGAGTCGCTGTGGACGAAGGCGTCGCGCAGCGCCCGGGTGAACTGATGCAGATCGTCGAAGCGGTCTTCGCGCTTCTTCGCCAGCATCTTCTCCAGCACCGGATTGAGCTCGGCCAGATCACCGGACAGGGTCGGGATCGGTGCGGTCAGATGCTGCATGCAGACCGCGATCGGAGTGTCGCCCTGGTAGGGTGGCTGCCCGGTCAACAACTCGTAGAACATAATGCCCAGCGAGTACAGATCCGAGCGCCCGTCGACCTCGCCGCCGCTGACCTGCTCCGGACTCATGTAGATCGGGGTGCCGACGATCATGTTCTCGGCAGTGATCTTGGTCTGGTCGGCGGTCAGTTCACGGGCGATACCGAAGTCGGTGAGTACCGGGACCTTGCCCCCGCGCATCATCACGTTGGCCGGTTTCAGGTCGCGGTGGACGATCCCCTGCGCGTGCGCTTCCGAGAGCGCTGCGGCCACCTGGACCGTAATTGCGACCGCCTCGCCAGCGGTGATCCCCTGGCGCAAGTGATCAACCAGCGTGCCGCCTTCCAGATACTCCATCGCGATGTAGGCGACGTCGCCCACTCGCGCAATGTCATAGATCCCGCACACGTTCTTGTGCGAGATCTTGGCCAGGGTGCGACCCTCACGAAGAAAACGCTTTTCGGTGCGCTCGGGATCGGTTTCGTGTGGTGATGTCCGTAGAACCTTGATCGCGACCTTGCGGTCCAGCGACTTTTGCACCGCCAGATACACCGTAGCCATGCCGCCGGAGCCGATCTCCTGCCGCAACTCGTAGCCGGGTATCTCAATGGGCGGTTTGCTGGACATGACCTGCACGCACTGGCGGATTGTCGATGTTAGCGGAGGGGCAGCAAAGCGACTAGCCCGCAGTTCCTCAGGCTGAGCTACTGCGGCTCCCTGAGAACTTCCCTGCCGCGGCTTGCTCCCTCCACCTTCCTTGACGTAGCGCTGCTACGCCGGCGTCATGTTCTGGTCCGCGAGCCACGACAGCGCAACGCGGCGACACCCGCGGCCTTCGTAGGATGCGGTGAGGAACGAACCGCATCGGTGGCGTTAGTGCCAATGTGGGGCTTTTCGGCCGTTTGCGAGCGCCAATGATGCGGTTCGCTGGCGCGCACCACACCCTACGCGAGCTGCGCTACTGCGGCTCACTGAGAACTTCCCTGCCGCGGCTTGCTCCCTCCACCCTCCTTGACGTAGTGCTGCTACGCCGGCGTCACCGAGGGCGCCGCGGCGCTACGCTGACGCGACTTGCTCCCGCCACATTCCTCGACG
>JAGRJL010000358.1 GCA_020442775.1 Lysobacterales bacterium
CTACCGCGCAGCGGTTTAGTTCAACAGTGAGTAGACCGCAATTGGCGTCGTTCAAACACCGCCAATGGCCTGATATGACGCATGTCGTTGAGCTTGTTCAAAGGCATCTCTTGTCGACCCGGTATCGTCCGAGTCTGCATCCCGCCTAGCTTTCACGCAATAGACTTCCGCGATTCTGATGAACCGGCTGCCGACCCGGACGGGCAAACGCCGCCAATGGCGTGATATGGGGCTTGCGTGGTTGTTCGCAAACATATACTGTTTAAACATACAGTATCCGGACGTTCCCATGGCCGGCTCGAGCCCATTTCTGCAACGAGTGGCAGACGCCATCCGGGTGCGGCATTACAGCCGTCGAACCGAGGGTGCCTATGTTGGCTGGGTTCGCAGGTACATCTTGTTTCACCGCATGCAACACCCCGATCAGCTCAATGAGGCGGACGTCAATCGCTTCCTCACTCATCTGGCGGTGGACGGAAATGTCTCTGCCAGCACCCAGAATCAGGCGCTGAATGCGCTGGTGTTCCTCTATCGCGTCGTCCTGGAAAAACCGCTGGGCGAACTGGGTGATGTGGTTCGAGCGAAGCCATCCCGACGATTGCCTGTGGTCCTGTCGCAGGCCGAAGTCAGGCGGGTGCTATCGCACTTGCGCGGCGCCCATTGGCTGGTGACCTGTCTGCTCTACGGTTCTGGGCTGCGGCTGATGGAGGCCTTGCGACTTCGGGTCAAAGATCTGGAGTTCGGTCAACGAGCGGTGATTGTGCGTGACGGAAAGGGTTCGAAAGATCGCGTAGTAACCTTGGCGGATGAGCTGATCGAGCCACTTCGTCGCCACCTGGAAGGTCGCCGCCTCTTGTTCGAACAAGACTTCGCCGCGGGGGTTGGCAGCGTGCATTTGCCTTTCGCGTTGCGACGAAAGTATCCAAATGCGGAACGGCAATGGGCGTGGCAGTATGTTTTCCCGGCGCGCCAACTGAGCGATGATCCACGATCAGATCAGCGCCGTCGCCATCATCTTGACGAATCAGCGATCCAGAAAGCCCTGCAGCGCGCCCTCCGCGCCGCCAACATCCAAAAACCCGCCAGCTGCCACACACTGCGCCACTCCTTTGCCACCCACCTGCTCGAAGCGGGCGCCGACATCCGCACGGTTCAGGAGCAGCTTGGGCATGTTGATCTGCGCACTACGCAGATTTACACCCACGTTCTGCAGCGTGGGGGCAATGCGGTGCGTAGTCCGCTGAGGGCGATTTTGGGGCGGAAGTGATGGCGGTCGGTGGGCCTTTGACCTCGGCGCACGTACCAGGCAGGGCCGGAAGCCGAGGCATGACGGCCGCGAAGCTCAGCCCAGCCGCTCGCGCAACTCCTTGCGATAACGGCGGCTGACCGGGACCCGGATTTCGCCGCCTAGTCTGGCTTCGCCGTCGCCAGTGTCGAATGGAATGATTTCACGGACGCGGTCGAGGTTGACGATGGCGGAGCGGTGCACCCGGGCGAAGCCACGCGGGGCGAGTCTGGCTTCGATCGCGGTCATGGTTTCTCGCAGCGGGTAGATGCGCTCGCCGACGTGCAGATTGACGTAGTTGCCGGAGGCCTGGAGCCAGTCGATGTCGTCGACCTTGACCAGGAATTCGCGGCCAAGCTTCTTGACCAGGAAGCGGTCGCTGAGCTCCGCGGCTGCCGACTCATCGGCGCCTTCGCCGACGAACTCGGCCAGGCCCTGCAGCCGCAGCAGGACAAAGCGATAAAGGTAGATCATCGCGATGATGGAGAAGTAGCTGCGGAAGTCCTTCAAATATTCGTAGCCAAACTCGGGCCACCAGTTACTCCAGGGATAGCTGTCGCCGAGAGCGTTGTAGACGAGCGCGCGGAGCCCGAACATGCCGCAGACATGGGCAAGCGCCACCGGCAGGGTCATGAGCAGATGGGGAACGATGGCGCGATGAAAGGCGCCCAGCTGCAGAGGGAAGCGCGCGTCGAAGGTGACGATGGCGGGGATCAGCAGCGCCCACAGCAAACCGCTGCTGCCCTCCCAGACCCAGGGTTCCCACCACGACAGGGGAATGCCTGCACGGGCGGCATCGAGTCCCGAGACCAGGCTGTTGGCGACCACGTTGACCAGAAAAAACAGGGTCCAAAGGGCGATCTCGTAGCGGGTCTTGTGAGCGAGGTAGTGTTCCAGGGTCATGCGCATGCGGGTTCGCGTCGGTCGCGTTCAAGTGTGCCAGCAAGTGATTGGATCGCTGCGCTGCAAAGTGTCCCCTGCCAGCCGCGAAGGCGGCCACCGTTCGTCACTGCCACCCGCCATTGGTCACTGAGGCCCTGCAAACCGGCACTCTTGGCTGGTGATGGCGCGCGTGAATGGCAACAGTGAGCCATCACCGCCACCGGTCAATCAACCATGTCTACCCACGCTGCCCTGCCCTCCCGACGCCACGACATCGACGCCCTGCGGGTGCTCGCCTTCGGCCTGCTGATCCTCTACCACGTGGCGATGTTCTATGTGGCCGACTGGGGCTGGCACGTGAAGTCGGCCTATCTGTCGGAGACGCTGCAGCTGCCAATGATGTTGGTCAACCAGTGGCGGATGCCGCTGATTTTTCTGCTCTCCGGGGTGGCGATCAGCTTTGTTGTGGGCAAATACCGGCGCGGCGAGCTGGCGTGGCGACGGATCAGCCGGCTGCTGCTGCCGCTGGCCTTCGGGATGGCGGTGGTGATTCCGCCGCAGGCTTACTATCAGGCGCTTGCCAACGGCGCGATTGAGCCCGGCTACGGACAGTTTCTGTGGCGGTACTTCAGCTTTCAGGGCTGGCCGCCGGGCGCTTTTGACGGCTCGGACATCGGGATCACCTGGAATCACCTGTGGTACCTGCCCTATTTGCTGGCCTACACGCTCGTGCTGATTGCGCTGCTGCCGCTGCTGCGCGGTCCCGGCGCGCGGCTGGTTACGAGGGCGAGATCGCTGCGCGGGATCTGGCTGATCGTGCTGCCGACGCTGCCGCTGATGTTGTATGGCCTCACCCTGTTTCCGCTGTTTGGCGGGGTCAGTCACAACTTCTACAGCGATGGCTATGCCCACGCGCTGTACTTCAGCTTCTTTTTCTACGGCTTTGTGCTGGGCAAGGATCCCGGCATCTGGGCCGAGATCGCGCGGCTGCGCTGGGTGACATTGGTCCTGGGCGTGATCAGCTTCGTCAGCTTCATGGGCATCAACGCGATACTGCCGGATTCCCCTTCCCCGGCGCAGAGCGCGCTGCAGCTGGTGGTGATCTATCTCAATCGCTGGATCTGGCTGCTGCTGGTGCTGGGCTGGGCGCACCATGCGCTGAATCGCCCGTTCCGCTGGCTGCCGCAGGCCAACCGCGCGGTCTATCCCTGGTATGTGCTGCATCAGAGCATCACCGTGGTGGTGGGCTACGAGCTGGGCAGATTGAGTCTGGGTCCGGTGATTGAGCCGACGCTGGTGCTGGGACTGACGGTGCTGGGCTGCGCGCTTGGGTACGCGCTGATCGCGCGGGTTCGCTGGCTGCAGCCGCTGTTCGGGGTCGATGCGGTGCCGACCGCACCGGATCGCGATGGTCGCGATGCATCCTCGGCGCGCGAGGCGCTGCCGGCGGGATGAGCGTTTGGTTGTTGAGGACGCCTGCGATCAACGAAACCGGGTCCGCTCCTGCGGAGCGGATTGCGGGCAGGATGCCCGCGGTCCGAAAGCGCCGAGCTTGGGGCAGCGGCCAATGATGTAGACGGCTGGCGCGGAAAGCAGTCGCGAATTGCGGGTTGTCTGGCATCCAATGTCTGGCGAATGAAGAAGTCTTGTCCGCTCCTGCGGCGCGGATTGCGGGCAGGATGCCCGCGGTCCGAAAGCGCCGAGCTTGGGGCAGCGGCTAATTATGGAGGCGGCTGGTGCAGGAAAGCAGTCGCGAATTGCGGGTTGTCTGGCATCCATTGTCTGGCGAATGAAGAAGTCTTGTCCGCTCCAACGGAGCGGATTGCGGGCAGGATGCACGCGGTCCGAATGCGCCGCACGAGGAAGGCGGGCAAGAAATGGCGGTCCGGCATGACGCATGTTTGCTCACCACGGGCAATCCCGGGAATGGCATTCTTGAGGACCGCGGACGTCTCGTCCGCATGCTTTGGACGGCTTGCCGACTCGGCTACAGATGTTGCGGAATGCGCCGTCTGATCTGCTTGCGTCAGCGTTGGGCTGCTGAGGGGGCGCTCAGTGTTACAGGATCGGCGAGTGTCTTGTCCGCTCCTGCGTAGCGGATTGCGGGCAGGATGCCCGCGGTCCGAAAGCGCCGAGCTAGCCGAAGATCCGGTGCAGCTGCGCTTCGCCTTCAGCCTGGAACAGACTGGCAATGCGCGGGTCACGCTCCGTCAACGACTGCAAGGTCGCGCGCAGAACCGCGAGGAAGGGCTGCCGGGGATCAAGCTTGGGCTGCAGGTTGAAATGGTTCCTGTAGGCGGCACCCAGCGCGCGCAACAGGCGCTCGAACAGCGCCTCGGGTCCCAGGGATGCTTCCGCTCTGGCCTGCTCGCGGAGCTGGTGAATGGCCGCCGCCAGATCCTCCAGCGGCTCGACCATCGCGTCCAGATCGCGGCCCATGCGGCGTTCAGTGACCGCGCCCAGCAGATGCAGATTGACCAGCGCAGTGAGCTCATCGGGCAGTTCGTACAGCGCGCTGCGCAGTTCCGCAGCGCGATGGGTGACGGTGTCCAGGTGTGCCGCAATCGCGGCCGGCAGGCCTTCGGCGAATCCGCCGTTGATGGCGCTGAAATAGGCACCCAGACAGCGCTCGCAGTCGGCCAGATAGGCTTCGGTGGTGGTATCGGTGCGGCCCATCAGCTGGCTGACACGGGCCTCGGTTTCCGGATTCAACAACTGCTCTTCGGTGTTCATCCGCTACTCCGCTTAGTCGACCCGCAGGCGGTAGGCTTCGCTCAAGGCGATCCGACCGGCGCGGGCCTGTTCCACCGCATGCGCGGTGAGGGACTGCATGCCCTGGGTGAGGGCCATATCGTGAATCTGCTGCGCGCTGGCGTTGGCGGTGATCAGCGCGCGCAGCTGCGGGGTGATGGTGAGCAACTCGCCCACCACCATCCGGCCGCGGACGCCCAGGCCGTCGCAATGCGCGCAGCCCTGTCCGCGATAGAACTGCTCCTGCGGCTGCACCTGCAGAGCCTCGCGCACCGATTCCGACACCGCCTCTTCGACCAGGCAATCGGGACAGTTTCGCCGCGCCAGACGCTGGGCGAAGATCCCCAGCAGGGTTGACTGAAGCAGGAAGGGCGGCAACTCAAGATCCAGCAGTCGGGTGATGGTGGTGGCCGCGCTGTTGGTATGCAGGGTACTGAGCACCAGATGGCCGGTGAGCGCCGATTCCACTGCGATTTCGGCGGTTTCGTGGTCGCGAATCTCGCCAACCATGACCACATCCGGATCGTGGCGCAGGAAGTTGCGCAACGCGCGAGCGAAGGTCAGACCCGCTGCGCGATTGACCTGCACCTGCTGAACGCCGTCGATGTGATACTCGACCGGGTCTTCCACGGTCAGCACGTTGACCGCCTGCTGACGCACCTCCAGCAGTGCCGCATAAAGTGTGGTGGACTTGCCCGATCCGGTGGGTCCAGTGACCAGGAACAATCCCTGAGCGTGGCTGAGCAACTCGCGTAGCCGGCGGTCGGTGGCGGCATCCAGCCCCAGGCCGGCCAGGTCGCGCAGGCCGAACTGGGTATCGAGCAGGCGCACCACCAGAGATTCGCCGTGAATGGTCGGCACGATCGACAAGCGCAGATCCACCGCCCGCCCGTCCTCGATCACGAAGCTGCAGCGGCCATCCTGAGGAATCCGGTGTTCGGCGATATTCATTCCGCCGATCACCTTGAGCCGGCCGATCAGCGCCGGCATCAGCGCGCGGTCGAAGCGCCGTACCGGCACCAGCAGTCCGTCAATCCGGTAGAGCATGGACAATTCGTCGGACTGCGGCCGCAGATGGATGTCGGAGGCACGCCGACTGACCGCGTCGGCGAGCATTTCGCTGACCAGACGCACCACCGGCTGCTCACGGCTCAGCCGTTCGGCCTCACGCGCCGACTCCTTCTCATCCAGTCGTTGAGTGCGATTCAGGCCCAGCTGCTGAATGATTCCCAGGTCCTCGCTGCGGTCGTAGCTGCGAGCCAGCGCGGCGCGCAGGTCTCGAGCCTGGGCCAGCACCAGCAGCACCCGGTGATTGGTCATGAAGTCGAGCGAATTGAGGGCATCGCTGCGGGTAGGGTCGGCCACCGCCACCACCAGCAAATTCCCGTGCAGGCACAGTGGCAGCGCGCGCTGGCGTCTGGCCATCTGCGGACTGATCAGGGCCACTGCGGCAGCCTCGGGCGGCAATGCGAGCAGGTTGACCAGCGGTAACCCGAAACGGCCGGCGTAGCCGATGGCCTGCTCGGTGTCCTCGCCCGGACCAACCTGTTCGCGCCACTGCTCGACGCTGATAATCTCGCTGGCGCCATATTCGGGCCGGTGCCCGGAGAGGAATGCATCCAGATAGGCGTGCAGGCCGGAAGCGCTGTTGAGCACCTGCACCCCGCCAGGATGGGTCGTCCTGGCGCTGAGGTTGGCGGCCCGCGAACGCGGTTCGAAGCTCAGATCGGCGATCGATGCGCAAGGTGCGAACCAGTGCTCGACACCCTCACCCAGATCCACGTCCAGGCGCAGGCCACTGTGATCTGCCGAGCGCACCAGGCCGTTTCCGCGCAGTTCCATTCCGTCGCGCCAACGCAGCCAGAACGGACGCAGGGGTCTGGACTCGGCGTCGGCTTCAGCCAGCTGCACATAGCGCACCTGTTCCAGTGGAATCAGCTTCTCGTCACCCTCGACGCTCCAGCGCAGCTGCGCTGCCTGCGGATCCACGCCGACCCGCCGCCCATGCTGGCGCTGGCCGTCGAAGCCGACCCAAAGGTCCAGCCCCAGCGCTTCGTCGCTCTGCGGAACGCCTGGTGAATCCGCTGATGCTGATGACTCCATCGCTACCCCGCCGTGACGACCTGGTTCCTGCATCGTGTGGCAAGACCATTCCTGTCTGTTGATATAGGTCAATCCAGACCCGGTGGAAGCGGGTGCGTGGCAAAAGATTGCAAATCAGACGATACGGCGCGCAGCAGTAGGCCGCCGAAGCCCACTCGAGCCCCCGCTCTCCGATGGCGTGAATACAATGCCGGACCTGTTGACGACGAACCGCGGTGCTGCATCTACTCCTACATCTGCTGGTCCCGCTGGGCATTGCGCTGGCTGCATACAAGCCGCGCTGGCTGCGCAGCTATGCGGTATTGATGGCCGGGATGCTGATCGATCTAGATCACCTGCTGGCCAACCCGATCTATGACCCCAATCGCTGCAGCATCGGCTTTCATCCTCTGCATCAGAGCATTCCCATCGCCATCTACATTCTGGCACTGGCGCACCCCAAGACCCGGCTACCGGCGATCGGCCTGTGCGTGCATATCGTTCTGGATGCGCTGGACTGTCAGTACACCAACGGAATCTGGTACACACCCTAGTCCCCAAATTGACTTGATTCCACATCGACATCCTGCTGCCCCGGAGTGCTCTGCCAATGAATCAGACCGCCCTGATCCTGTCATCGGTTGCGATGTTCACCCTGACCATCTGCTGCCTGTTCTTCATGGGCTACTCGCGCTTTCGGGCGATTCGCGCGGGCGAAGTTCGGATCAGCTTTTTCCGCACCTATGACGAGGGCAGCCAGCCCAAACGGCTGCACCTGATCAGCCGCCACGTGCAGAATCATTTTGAAGTGCCGCCGCTGTTCCATATCGCAGTCCTGCTGAATGTCTTTGCGGGGGCGACCACGACCGCTGCGCTGGTCTGCGCCTGGGCCTTTGTGGCTGCGCGTGTGGCGCATACCGCGATCCACCTGGGCAGCAACAACGTCAGCCGGCGGTTCTTCGTATTCGGTTTCAGTCTGCTGATGTTGCTGGGTCTGATGATCAATCTGACGGTGCATCTGCTGCGCAGCTGAGCATCCGCTTCAGCACCGCAGTTCCCGCCACACCTTGGCGATGACGGCAACCCCGCGCTCGGCCTGCGCTGGCTGCATACCGGAGAAACCCAGCAGCAGGCCCGGTCTTGCCCGTCGCTGTAGTAGGGCGCCAGCGAATAGACGCCCACGCCGCTGAAGGTGGGCGCGCCAGACGCAGAGGCCGGCACCGCCATATGCGGCGCTTACTGACCATCTGCTTGCGACTGCCGGGTTCGTAATCGACCGCCCACCCAGCCCGCAGACGGGCGAAGAAACGCAGGCTAGTCGCCGCGGGTCAGGTCGCGCGGCAGAAAGCGGGCCAGGGTCTTGGCCAGGTGGTTGATGTCGATGGGCTTGGTCATCACTTCGTCCATGCCCGCGGCCAGACACTGGGTACGGTGCTCCGGCAACGCATGCGCAGTCAACGCCAAGATCGGCGTCTGTGCCCCCATCTGGCGCAGCGTCCTGGTGGCGGTCGGACCGTCCATCTGCGGCATCTCGCAGTCCATCAGGATCAGATCCGGCTCCTTGGCCCGGTAGGCGGCAATCACCTCAACCCCGTCGCCGACGGCGCGCGAGCGCAGTCCCAGTGTCTCGATGAAATACAGAATGATTTCGCGGCTGTGCTCGTCGTCTTCGGCAACCAGGATTTCGGCGTCTGGCAGCCCGTGATCTTCCACATCCGGCTGGGTCGCCGGCGCCTCCGCGGCGATCAGCGGCAGGTGGACGGTGAATTCGCTGCCCTGACCCACCTCACTGCTGATCTCGATCTCACCATCCATCAGCGCGATCAGCTCGTGGCAGATGCTCAGCCCCAGTCCGCTGCCGCCATAGCGGCGCGATGAAGAAGCTTCTGCCTGTGCGAAGGGTTCAAATATCAGCTTGAGCTTGGCCGCCTCAATCCCGATTCCGCTGTCCCGCACCACGATGCGCAAACGGTCGCCGCGAGCGGCGCTCAGCTGCACCGAAATCGAGCCGGAGGGGGTGAACTTCACCGCGTTGCTGACCAGATTGATCAACACCTGGGCGATACGCAATCGGTCACCGCGTATCCATTGCGGCAGGCCTGGTTCGATCTCGATATTGAAGCTCAGGCCCTTGTTGCTGGCCACCAGCTCCTGTGGCGCCAGGGTTTCGCTGACCATCTCGCGCAGGTCAAACACGATCGGCTCGATCTGCAGCTTGCGCGCGCTGATCCGGGCAAAGTCCAGGATGTCGTTGACCACGCCGACCAGATGGCCACAGGCCTTCTGCATCGCCTGCAGATAGCGATCGAAAGGCGGCTGCAGCTGGGCGTCGCGGAGCATTTGCGCCATCCCGGTGATGCCGTTGATCGGGGTACGCACCTCGTGGCTCATGGCCGCCAGAAAGCGCGACTTGGCCTCATTGGCCTGATCGGCCTCAATGCGCATCTTCGCCTCCAGCCAGCGCGCCCGAGACATCGACTCGAACTGAGTAGAGACCTGCCGGCTGCCAAAGATCATGATGATCGAGAAGAAGCTGACCATCAGCCCGGCATCAAAGCCCAGCACGGTGGTGTTGGTCAGGGTGGCGTAGATCAGACACGCCAGTACCGGTAGGGCAAATCCCAGAAAGGCAAGCGCGGAGACCATGTAGCTGACCATGCCAATACCAGCTACTGCCATCAGCAGCGCAGTCACCAGCAGCCGCGCGTCCGGCGACAGGTTAAAGACCGGCAACACCAGCGAGCCCCAGCAGCACCCCACCAGCACCGCCGATGCGACGACCAGCCAGTGCCAGTGCCGATCGCTGGTCAACTCGCGGCGACGATAAAACAGCCACCCCAGAGCCAGGCGAAGGCCGGAAATCACATAGAGAGCAGCGCACCAGAGCCAAACCTGATCGCTGCTGGAGGCCTCACCGACCCGCCAGGCGGTCAACGGACCGAGCAGAAAGCTCAGCCCCGATCCACCAAAGTTGAATCGGTAGAGCGTTTCCACCCGCATTCGCTCCACCGCGGCCCGTTCGTCCAGGCCGGATGAATCCGATTCAAGCGGTGGTTGAGGCTCAGCGGAACTCATCCCTGAAGTTTCGCATGAGCGGACGCCGCTTCGTAAGTTGGCGCCGGTCGATCAGCAATCAGGGCCGCTGATCGGACAGTGCGCGCAGACGGACGGCCGCTCCCCCACCGGGCGCCAGCAGCCAGCTCAGCCGGTCGGACGAGCCCAGCTCGCGCTGCTCGATCTCAATCGCAAAGGGCTGCTGATCCCAGCTGGCCCCTTGCGCATCGCGATAGATCTGCGCCTGATATCGCCGCGCCGGATCCAGAAAGCCCAGATCCACGCTCAGCATGCGTCCGTTTTCGTCGCCGATGCTGCCCAGATACCAGTCGTCGCTGTGTCGGTCCTTGCGCGCGATGGTCACGTAGTCACCGAGCTCACCTTGCAGCACCCGCGTTTGCGACCAGTCGGTGGGCACATCGCGGATAAACTGGAAGGCATCGGCGTGTTCGGCGTAGTGTTCCGGCAAATCCGCCACCATCTGGATCGGGCTGTAGATCACCACATAAAGCGCCAGCTGTTTGGCCAGGGTGCTGCGCAGCGGCTGACCACGCCCCTGCAGGCTGAG
>JAGRJL010000002.1 GCA_020442775.1 Lysobacterales bacterium
GCCTTGGACAGCTTGACCACCTTGTCCAGGATTTCGCGCGCCTGGTTTTCGCTGAGCATGCTCATTGCTAACTCCTTGATCCTTGATACTTGTCGCGCTCAGTTCAACCGAGGCTGCGGGCGGTGTTGATGACGTTGATTTCGTTGAATCGGGCGGTTGCCGAGCCGTGTGAAACCGCCGACACCTGCGATGGCTGGCCCTTGCCGTCAAAGAATGAGCCGCCCAGGCGATAGTCACTCTCATCGCACACGCCCACGCAGGCGTTCCAGAACTCCGGCGTGCGCATCTGGTAGGCCACGTCCTCGATCTGTTCGGTGATCTTGCCGTCCTTGATCTCATAGAACAGCTGGCCACCGAACTGCGCGTTGTAGCGCTGCTGATCAATCGAGAAGCTGCCGGCGCCGACGATGTAAATACCGTCTTCGACGTCGGCGATCATCTGCTCGGGCTTGAGCGGCTTCTTGCCGGCCTGCAGCGACACATTGGGCATTCGCTGGAACTGCACCGAGGACCAGGAATCGGCGTAGCAGCAGCCGTGCGATTCCTTTTCGCCGATGATGTGGGCCTGATCACGAATCGCCTGGTAGTTGACCAGGATGCCGTCCTTGACCAGGTCCCAGCGCTTGGTCGCGACGCCTTCGTCGTCGTAGGCGACCTTGCCCAGACTGCCGTCCTGGGTGCGGTCGGCGACCAGGGTCACATTGTCCGAGCCGTAGCGGAACTTGTCCTCGCGCTTGTCCAGGGTGGCAAAGCTGGTGCCGGCGAAGTTGGCCTCGTAGCCAAGCACCCGATCCAGCTCAAGTGGATGGCCGACGCTCTCGTGGATGGTCAGCCACATGTGGCTGGGATCAAGCACCAGATCGTACTTCCCGGGCTTGACCGAACGCGCCTTCAGCTTGCTGGTGGCCTGCTTGGCGGCGGCACGCGCATCGGCGACGATGTCATAGCGCTGGTTATACATCTCCACCCCGCCGGGCAGGATGATCCGATCCTTCGCAGTGCCGTCGAGATATTCAAAGCCCATCCCGACCGGCGTCGACAGCCCGTTGCGGGTGCGGAACTTGCCGCTTTCCTTGTCCACCGCGGTCACGAAGAACGGCGACCACAGCCGATGGATGTCCTGATCGATGTAGGAACCGTCGCTGCTGGCGAAGTACTTGTGCTCGTTGACCAGGAACAGAATCGAGTTGACGAAGCTGGCCCCGGCCTCCATCGCCGCGGCGTTGACGCTCAGCAGCAGATCAACCTTGTCCTTGATTGGCACTTCCATTGCATTCTTTTCGATCGGCGTGGCCCAGGAGACCTCGCCAACGCCCTTGACCGGGGCCAGTTGCACCGGCTGGGTCTGCGACTTGGAATTGGCCTTGGCGATCGCGACCGCCTGACGCGCCGCTTCGGCCACGCTGTCCTTGCTCAAGTCGTTGCTGGCGGCAAAGCCCCAGGTGCCGTTGGAGATCACCCGGATGCCGACGCCGGTCGATTCGGTATTGACGATGTTGTCGACCTGCTTCTCGCGGGTCACCACAAACTGCTGCAGATAACGTCCGATGCGCACGTCGCAATAGCTGGCGCCGGCCGCCTTGGCCGCGTCCAGGGCGGTATCGGCCAATGCCTTCTTCATCGCCACGTCCAGCGGGCCCGCAGCGGCCAGCGCCTCTGCCGCCACCAGGCGCCCGCTGATCGGAATCATCAATCCGCCAGCGCCGATCCCGGCCAGCGTCAAGAACCGTCGTCTATCCATCCCTACTACTCCCATCGATACTGCCGCGCGGGCGTCCTCATCCATTCGTTACCGCGTGGCGATATGCGCCAGACCGCGGGCCAAACGCGATGATGCGCAGATCGAAGGTGTAGGGCATGTGGCGAAGGGCATAGATGCGGCGGTGGTGAGGGGTCGGAAGAATCTGCTCGCTGCCTCGGGCCGCCAGGCCATTCCAGCCCGAAATAGTGCCATCGGCCAGCTTGCAATCGACCGCCGCTCTGATCCTGGCAACGGATATCCCCGATCTGGGTCAGGCGCAGGTAGACAAAGTCGCCCGATTCGAAACCCGCCAGCGACCGCAGCACCTGGAACTGCGCACTGTTGCGGCCAATATTGGTCAGGACGATGGTGCCCAAGGGCCGCAGATTCACCTATGCCGGATTGAGACCGCGTACAACCTGAGAGCCCTCAGCCAGTTGGCCTTTCCGCAGTTGCATCGGCTGATCGCACTACAGCGTTGCCAACAGTGCCCCCCCGCAAACCAAGTCTGCGCGTTCCCGATCTGGGAGGTGCAGATATTACCCGATGGCTCTCGCGACCGCCTGTGCCGCGCGAGGGGCCGGGGTGCAATTCGAGCCCGCCGACCTCCGATGACGCAAACAATTTTGGCGCGCTGTTTGCTCGGGTACTGGATCGGGTTGCGTGACAAGTGAGAGATCTTGCGCGCTCACCACACCAAAGAAATGGCCGCATCCCGCGGTCAGTTTGGGAGGATGCAAGATGATTCGTAGATTTGTTTTCGTGTCGCTGATGGTGATATTCACAAGCTTCCCCGCGCTCGCCGCGGAGCTCGAGATTTCAAGTCACAGTCTGAGCCCGTCTGACCAGTACTCGTTCATTGTTGGGCAGGAAAGCCGGCTCTTGATCGCAGACAGTTGCTTGATTGAAGGAAGCGTTTGCCGGGAGGGCGGGGAAAGCAAGGGGACATGTTGCCCAGGACTCACGTGCAAACCGGCGGGACACTACGGTTCGATCTGTGAGAGCAACGATCTCCCGAGCCGCGCCGACTAGGGAAACCGCGTGCCACCTGACGGTGCGGGGACGCCGATATTGGGTGCTGTGCAGAAAGCCCGCCCCACGACGGACGCGATCCAATTGAAGGCGCAGTCACCCGGCAAGTGATTGACGGCGATGCTGGCGAAAACCAGCCGAGAAAGGGCGGTTGCTGCATTATTGCCGTATAAACGAAAAAGGCCGTCCCGAGGGACGGCCTAAGTCGTTGTTCTGTTTGGTGGGCGGTACAGGGATTGAACCTGTGACCCCTGCCGTGAGAAGGCAGTGCTCTCGCGCTGAGCTACGCGACCGAAAATGGATCAAAAACAGGAAACCACGTTTACGCTTGCAGATCAGCGTCTTATGTCTTCC
>JAGRJL010000359.1 GCA_020442775.1 Lysobacterales bacterium
GCCGGGACGCGGCAGCAGCACCCGTTGGCGTGGAATTCCGACCGTATCGGCCGGTGCCACAGTGCGGCCGGTGGGCAGTCGCCCAGCGCCGGTCGACCGGCTCACGGCGAGTCTGACGATGCAGCGCCGCCTTACGAGGAACCGCGAAATCCGGGAAGCAAATGGTTCAGTGGACCATGACCGGCGCCAAGCCCGGGGTTGCTGCGGATCGCTTCGCTGACGTAGTGCTTGGCCAGGGCGAATGCTTCGCGCACCGTATGCCCGCGCGCCAGCGCAGCAGTGATGGCCGCGGCGAAGGTGCATCCGGTGCCGTGGGTGTGTGGGGTCTGGATCCGCTCGCTGCGCAGGGAGTCGAAGCGTTCGCCGTCGAACAGCAGGTCGACCACTTCATCACCTTCGGCGTGACCGCCCTTGAGCAGCACCCAGCGAGGTCCCAATTGATGAATCCGCCTGGCTGCGGCGGCCATGTCTTCAGCACTGCGGATGGATCCACCGACCAGCGCCTCGGCCTCGGGCAGATTCGGGGTGACCACCAGCGCCAGCGGCAGCAGGCGAGTGCGCAGCGCGCCGACCGCGTCCTGATCCAGCAGCGCCGCGCCGCTCTTGGCGATCATCACCGGATCGACCACCAGCCGGCCAAGCCCGGCCTCGGCAATCATGCTGCTGACTGCTTCCACCATCGCAATGTCGCCCAGCATGCCGGTTTTCAGCGCATCCACGCCGAAGTCATCGACCACGCTCTGAAACTGGGCGCGGACAAATTCCGGAGTGCTGGCCTGCACCGCCTGTACGCCCACGGAATTTTGCGCGGTGAGCGCGGTGATCACGCTCATGCCATATACGCCAAAGGCGCTGAAGGTCTTGAGGTCGGCCTGGATCCCGGCGCCGCCGCCGCTGTCGGAGCCGGCAATGCTCAATGCGCGGGCGATGCCGCTGCTGGCACCTGCTGGGCTCATCGCTTCAGCGCGGGCCCGGGCTCAGCTGGAAAGGGACCACCTTCTCGCCCGGAGCCGAATCGCGGATCTTGGCTGCACCCCGTTCATTGACCTCCTCCACCCGGATCACCGCATGCATCGGCAGATGAAGGGCCTGGGTGTTGCCAAACTCTTCCTTCATCCGCTCTTCGCTGGGATCCAGCACCAGGCTGCTGCCGCTGAAGGAGAGCTCGCTGACTCGGACGAAGCCATACAGATCGCTGACGCTGACCGACTTTGCATAAAGCTCGTAGATCTTCGCGTTGTTGGCAAAGACGATCTTGAACAGGGGCTTTTTCTTCATCTCCGCAGTTTGGCACATTCAGCGCCAGGGCAGGCTGTTGGGCCGCCGTCGGTGTACCCAGGGCCGCAGCAGCCAGGCCAACGTGACCCCGCTGGCGAATCCGAACACGTGAGCTGACCAGGCCACCCCGGCAGACTGCTCACCGACGGTGAGCATGATCTGCAACATCAGCCAGAGCCCCAGCAGATACAGCGCCGGGACCCTGACAAACTGCACGTAGAGCCCCAGCGGGAGCATGATCCCGAGATTGGCCCGTGGAAACAGAAACAGGTAGGCGCCGATCAGCGCCGAGACCGCACCGCTGGCGCCGATGATCGGGGCGCGCGGGTTTTCTGCCATCAGTGCAGCACCGAGGTTGGCCAGCGCACCGGCCGCCAGCCACAGCAGACTCCAGCGCCACCCTCGCAGGATCCGCTCGGTGGCGACACCAAAGATCGCCAGGAACAGCATGTTGCCGAGCAAATGGGTCCAGTCCGCATGCAGGAACATCGCGGTGGTCAAACGGAACAGCTTGGCGGGTTGGGCCAGGCTGAGCTGGTCGGGCAGCGTGGCATAGCTGGCCAAGACCCGATTGCGCAGCGGCGCCTCAGCCAACTGCAGCCACAGCGCCAGCCCCATGCACAGCATCAAAGCCAGCGGTGTGGCCCAGAGCCATTGTCTGCGCGGTCGTTCTTCCAGGCGTACAAACATCGGCGCGGATCAGTATGAGGAATAAGCGGGAACCGGACGGACTTTAGCGTGCCTTTCGCGCAAAACAGCATCGGCCGCGGTGGGAATCAGGCTGCCCCGCCCCTGACCATGGTCTGACTCGGGAAATCGGCCAGCGGACCCGGACAGGATCTTGCTCACCCTGACGGCAGCCGTGAGCTGGGACGGTCGCCGACACTTCTGCCGGCGCTCGCGCTTGGGGTCTCGCGCTACATCCCCTGCCGCGGCAGCAGGAAGCGGGTGCCGCGGAATGCCATCACGGCGCCACCACGCTGGATCTCGATCAACTCCAGCTCGGATTCCGCCGCAGTGGTGCCTTCCTGCAGACGCTTGCCGTTGAGCACGATGAACCGGCTGGTCCGTTCACTGCTGTACACATGCATGCTCATCACCAGTTCGGGCAGTTCCCGGCGAATTTCATAGCTGAGGTCATAGATCAGCGGCACCGTGACGACCGGCTCGGGCGGAGTCACCGGGACGGGTGCGATCGAGGCGACCTCCACCGGTGCCGGCGGTGGCGGAGTCACCGGGACGGGAACCGGCGCGGGAACTGCTGCTGGCGGTGCGGCCAACGCCGGTGAACTGGTCGACGGCGTCTCGGGTGGCGGCTGCGCCACGCTGACCGGTGCGCTCGGCGCCGCTGCGGCGACCGGCTGCGCTGATTGCGCAGGCGCCTGACGAGTGCTGGGCGTATGCGGACGCATCCGCTCCGGCGGCGGCAGATCCTGTGCCGCGGAGAAACTGCCGCCGCCCAGGGCAGCAGCATTGTTGCCGAGGGCAACTGAACCCGGTGCGGCGATCAATGCGGCAGCGCGCGGAGATTGTCCGCCAGGTTGACCACCGGCGACCGGATTGGTGGCGCCTGCTGGAGCAGCATCGGCCATCTGGCCCGGGCCGGCAGCCGAAGCGAGTTCTGCTTCCGGCAACGCCGGGAGCAGCGCCGCCAGGCTGGTGTCGGTGTTGCCATCGGCGAAATCAGGGGCCATGCCGCGATAAATGAACCAACCAGCCGCGGGAGCGCCAAGCACCAGCAGTGCAAGCCCCGGCGCCAGACGTTGCCGCCGTCGGGTCGGTCGCAACATCGGAGAATCCAAGCGCGGCGGCAGTCCCCGGTGGCGCTCGGCCTCCGATTTGCGCAACGCTTCCAGTATCAACGACATTGATCGATCCTTATGCTCACCAGCGACTCATTCGCCGACGTTGGGTGACATCATGCACGGTAACCCATCACCGCGCCTCGTTGGCCTGATCTTCACCAGTGCCAGCTCCATTTGCGCGGCCTGAATCCGCGCTCTCGCCGATCGCCTGGTTGACCGGCACCAGCTTGGGCCCACCGTCAGCGTAGCGAGACAACGCAAATCCGGTTTCCGGGCCCACAATACCATCGGCCAGCAGGCCATGATTTTCCTGCAGGTCGCGCACCCGCCGCTCCATCGCCAGATCAAATGTCGCGATCTGTTCGGGGTTGGCTTCGTCGATTTCGTCGACCACCACCGCAGCCTCTCCCAGCGCAATGTCCAGGCGCTCCCTGATCCACATCACGACCTCGCCCTGGTCATGCAGGCGCACGGTACTGGGGAAGCCTGCCGGCACCCGATATAACGCGCGGTACTCGCCTGACCAAAAACTTCGCAAGGTCTCCCTCTCAACGACCACGGCGGCTTCAGCAAGTTCCAGGCGTGCCCGATCCCGGTCAATTCCGGCTAACAAAACCGGAACCACCTTGCCCTCGATTCGCAGCAGCAGGAGTACCGGCCGGCCGAACTGGCGCAGCTTGCTGAACGAGCCGCTGCCGCGGAAGCACACCACCTGGTCCGGCAAACCGACCGGACAGCCCTGCTCAAAGCGCAGGGCCTCGTCCAGATCCAGG
>JAGRJL010000360.1:0-488 GCA_020442775.1 Lysobacterales bacterium
TCGCAGTCCCGCATCACCGCCAGCGATTGCGCAGCGAAGGCTTCATTGAGTTCAATCCAGTCCAGATCGGCCTGACTGATGCCGGTCTGGCGACACACCTTCGGAATCGCTTCCTTCGGACCGATGCCCATGATTTCCGGCGGCACCCCGGCCACGGCGGCACCGACCCAGCGCGCCAGCGGGGTCAGACCCATTTCCTTGACCGCACGCTCGCTCGCCAGCAGCACCGCGCCAGCACCGTCGCTCATTTGCGAAGAGTTGCCCGCCGTCACGCTGCCGCCCTGACGGAAGACTGCACGCAGCTTGTTCAGCACGGCGATGTTGGTGTCTTCACGCGGACCTTCGTCAGTATCGAGGGTGCGGCTGTCGGTTTTGATTTCGCGACTGCCAAGGTCCGGGAAATGGTCGTCGATCTGGAATGGCGCGATTTCGTCGGCGAAATGACCGGCCTTGATCGCCGCGATCGCCTTCTGATGGGACTGGAAGGC
>JAGRJL010000360.1:580-1687 GCA_020442775.1 Lysobacterales bacterium
TCACGGAAGATCGCCGGATTGAAGGCCGGCTTGTTGCCCATCATCGGCACCATCGACATTGACTCGGCACCACCGGCAAGCATCAGGTCTGCCTCGCCCAGTCGAATCCGGTCTGCCGCCAGCGCGACCGCCTGTGATCCCGAGGAGCAGAAGCGGTTGATGGTCATCGCCGCAACCGTATTGGGCAGACCGGCCAGCAGCACGCCGATGCGGGCGAAGTTCATCCCCTGCTCGCCCTCCGGCATGGCGCAGCCGATGATTGCGTCGTCGATCCGGTTGACGTCGACACCAGGTGCAGCAGCGACCGCTGACTTGATCGCGTGGGCAAGCAAGTCGTCGGGGCGGGTGAAACGGAACATGCCCTTGGGGGCCTTGCCTACCGGCGTCCGCACGGCGGAAACGATGTAGGCGTCTTGAATCTGTCGGCTCATTGTGGGTGCTCCTATCAGTTACGCAGCGGCTTGCCGGTGCGCAGGGTGTGCGCAATCCGTTCCTGGGTCTTGGGCATCATTGCCAGCGCGACGAAGTTCTTGCGCTCCTGATCGAGCAGCCACTGCTCATCGACCACGCTGCCGCGCTCAATGTCACCGCCACACAAGACCTTGCCGATCCGGGTCGCGACTTCCACGTCGTGCGCGGATACAAAGCGTCCCTCCAGCATGTTGGTCAGCATCGCCTGGATGGTGGCAGTGCCAATATCGCCGGCGACCCGGATGTTGTTCTCCGGCATCGGCGGGCGGTAGCCGGCCTCGGCCAGCGCTCTGGCCTCACTGCGCGCCACGTGGAGCAACTCGTAGCTGTTGAAGACCACCACATCGGTGGGTCGCAGCAGCTTGAGCTTCTTGGCTTCCAGGGCGCTGGTGGCGACCTTGGCCATGGCAATGGTCTCGAAGTAGGTCTGGACCTGCCCGAATACGTCCCCACCGACCGCATCACGGCCACAGCGCAGGGCAATCTCCTTGCAGCCACCGCCACCCGGGAGCAGACCGACACCGGCCTCCACCAGACCGATGTAGCTTTCCAGCGCGGCAACCGTCTTGGCCGAGTGCATCTGAAACTCGCAACCGCCGCCGAAACACATCCCGCGGACCGCCGAAACCACCGGCA
>JAGRJL010000361.1:0-2822 GCA_020442775.1 Lysobacterales bacterium
ATCCGTCCCAACGGCGACCCCAGCCGCCGCGGCGTGGTGCCCGATATCGCCATCGAGACGCCGCTGCTGGAGGGGGCGGAGGATCCGGTGGTACAAAAGGCCGTTGACGTGATTGGCGAACTCAGCGTTCAGGATCGCCTTGAGGACTAGCTGTGACCTTTCAGCGCTTGACTGAGGTTAGCAGCGCCAAACGCTGCAGCCCTGAGCCCTGAGCCCGAATATCACCGCATCTCCTCAATCACCCGCTTGATCGCCTGGAATCGGCGCTGCAGGCCTTCGCGGCCGCCGTGTTCTTCCAGCTTGGCCAGGGCGGTGGGCACCAGGAATTCCTTGTCAGTGCACTCGATGATGGCGGCGATTTCCTGCATCTCGCGCTCCAGCGACTGGGTCGAGGGCATGAAGCCTTCGACCGTATCGGTCAGCCGCTTCTTGCTGATGCTCTTCTCGCCCGCGAGCAGGGCCTGGCGCCAGGCGCGGGTGACCAGCGATTCGATGTCGGCGCCGGAGAGATTGCCGACGTGGGGCACGTCGGGCACCGCCTTGGCGCTGAGCTTGGCGCCGACCTTTTTCGCCAGCACCACGAAGTAGTCGACGATCTCGCCCTGGGTCTGCGGGTAGAACAGCGGCACGTGAACCTCGGCGCGGCCCTGGCGTTTGAGATCGATGGGCAGCAGGTCCGGTCGCGCGGTCAGCAGCATCCACACGATCTTGCCGCGGAACTCGGTATCGCCCATGGCGTTGGCAATCATTCCGAAGATTCGCGAGCCGACCCCGGAGTCGCCCCCGGAACTGCGATCACCGAGCATCGCATCGGCCTCGTCGATGATCACCATCACCGGTCCGAGGCCGCGCAAGACGCTCAGCACCCGCTCGAGATTGGCCTCGGATTCGCCGACATATTTGCTGCGGAAGTTCTTCAGCTTGATGCAGGGCATCCCAATCGAGCCGGCCAGGCAGGTGGCCAGAAAGGTCTTGCCGGTACCCACCGGGCCGTTGAACAGATAGCCCATCGGGGCGACGTCCAGATTGCCCTGACGGATCAGTTCGGCGTCGTCGCGCAGACGGGCCTTCGCGGCGACGTGGCCGACCACCATATCCAGATTCCACTTGGGCTCGATGAACTCCAGCAGATCCTGGGCCTGGCGCTCGATCAGGCGCTTCTTGCGGGCTTTGAAGGTGGCCTCGTCCAGCCGCTTGCCGGCGTCGCGGGAGGCGCGGATCAGCACCGCCAGATCCGACAGCGACATCCCGTGAGTCAGCTTGGAAAGCTCGTCGATGCTGAAGTCGGAAAAGCCCTTGGGGTCGTCCTTGCCGATCAGATGGTCGAGGTAATCCAGCCGCGCGTCCAACTGCGGCATCGGTACATTGATTGCCGAGACGTGGGCCGAGTTGACCAGGCGGTCGTGGAAGTCGCCCAGCCGCGAGTCGATCAGGACGAAGGCTAGATTAGCCTGCTTGATGAAGGGGTTGGAGGCCCAGTTGAGCAAGGTGACCAGATTCTGCGCGCCGGCCGGCGATAGCCGATCGCCCATCGGCACCAGGAAGGAGGCGTAGTCGATCACCAGCGCCATCGAATGGCGTTCGCCCGGGGTATCGGTGAGCAGATCCAGCACCATCCGGTCGAGCAGGCTGAGTACCGCGGCGGGCTCGCGCGGCAGGCGGGTGGAGTCACCCAGCTTGCGGTTGAGCAGCGCCACCATCGAGCGCTGTCTTTCCACGTCGCCGCCGCCCAGGGCGCGCAGACCGCGACCCAGATCGAATCCCAGCACCAGATCCCAGCGCCCGAACAGCTGCTTGGCAAAAAAATCGTTCAGCGTGCCCCAGCCGTCCTTGCCTATCCGCACCGGGTCGGAGACGTTGCCGTGAACGATGAACATCGCAGTGGTCGCCGAGAAATACAGCTCGGCCAGCTGCTTGGCCCAGGGCGCAAAGTGGTCGGGGAGCTTGCGGTCGGTGGACATGGCGGAGATCCGTCGCGGTCATGGTCGATGGCGCAGTATGCCGTCAGTGCATTTTCCCGGCCATCGCTGATGTGCGCCGAAAGCGGGGCGGGTAGAATCGCGCCGCTCATCTCGAGGGTCGTCCGATGTGGGAATGGATTCGCGTTCCGGTGTTGGTTCAGACCATCGCGCTGCTGGGTGTATCCAACGTGTTCATGACCTTCGCCTGGTATGCGCACCTGAAGGAGCTCAATCACAAGCCCTGGCTGATCGCCGCGCTGATCAGCTGGGGGGTGGCGCTGTTTGAGTACCTGTTCCAGGTCCCGGCCAACCGCATCGGCTTCACCCAGTACTCGATCGCCGAGCTCAAAGTGCTTCAGGAAGTGATCACTCTGACCGTGTTCGTCCCCTTCGCCCTGTATTACCTCAAGCAGCCGTTGCGGCTGGACTATCTGTGGGCGGCGCTGTGTCTGATCGGGGCGGTCTACTTTGTGTTTCGCAATCACCAGCCTGCCGGGTGAGCGGTCACGCCGAACATCACGGCGCTGGCGCACCGCCGCGCGGCCCGAGCACACCCTCCAGCCATTGCGCCCAGGCCGCCGATTCGCTCAGCCCCAGGATCAACGGGATTGCGGCAAACAGCAGGCAGAAGCCGATCCAGCTGGCGCGATGGACCCTGCCCTCCACCAGTCGGTCATGCACGACCGGCGCCAGCTGATAGCCGAAGATCAGCGGAACCGCCGCCACCGGGCTCAGATCGAATATCTCGGGCAGACGGCCGAAGGCCGGGCCCATGATCGACAGGCTGGCGTAGAGCATCAGCCGCTTGTGGGTTGCCGAGTCACGCCGAAAGTAGATCGCGGACAAATAGAAGCCAGCGAA
>JAGRJL010000361.1:2893-3478 GCA_020442775.1 Lysobacterales bacterium
GCGAAAAAGAAAAAGCTCAACACCAGCAGCGGACTCAGCTTGCCCAGCAGCTGGTGAGCGCCGATGTGGCCGCGCTGGATCAGCGTGGGCTGCAGCGCGAACAGCACAAACCAGGCGCCCATGGTGAACGCGTGGGCGTGATGCAGCGGGGTGATCGGCGGCAGGCCGTTACTGTCGAACAAGGCTTTCGCCCCGAAGCAGACAATCACCGTGATCAGGATGATCCAGGCGAAACGGCGGAAGAAGGCGTCGCGATCGTCAATTGGCTGATCCATGGTCGGGCTCTGGCACGGTGGGAGTTGGCACAGCCGGGCTGATTCCGGATTTCTTGCGAATCAGCCCAGGCCGCCTGGTGTGGTCCCGAATTAGGTTGAAGCTGGTTCAGATGGATCTTGGTCTGAAACCAGGTGCAAGGAGCAAGGCATGGCTTTGCTGATGGCTGCGAGGAGCAACGACCTATCAGGGCAAAAGACGCTTAAATGAGTCAAGGTCATTTGGGTCACCACGCTAGTGTGGTGATCCGCAAATACCTTGAAATATTTCCGCGTCTTTTTCCCTGATTGCGGCGTTGCTCGTCGTCGCCAT
>JAGRJL010000024.1:0-254 GCA_020442775.1 Lysobacterales bacterium
TCGTCCTTGTAGGCCATCACCTTGAACAGGTATTTGGCCACAGCCTGGGCCAGACCGTTGCGACCCGGGGCCTGACCGGATTCCACCTGCTCGACTCTGGCGACGAAATCGGTGTACTGCTTGGCGTAGCTCGCGTCCTGATAGTCGATCAGGAAGCGCTGTCGGCGGCTGATCTGGTCACCCAGATTGCGCGACAGATGGACCAGGTTGTCGTCACTGTGCGCCAGCGCGGCGGATTTCTCGTCGCCGGCATC
>JAGRJL010000024.1:379-2469 GCA_020442775.1 Lysobacterales bacterium
AAGCTGACCGGAATCAACCCCTTCTGCCAGGCGTAGCCGAGCATGAACAGATTGGTGGCGATGGAATCGCCCATCAGCCGGGTGGCGATGTCGGTGGCGTCCAGCACCTCCAGATTCTTGTGACCCAGCGCCAGCCCGATGGTGTCGAGCATCTTCTTCAGCGGGAACTGCAGGTCCGGATTGCGGGTGAAGCCGCCGGGCATGAACTCGTAGGCGTTGATCACTGCGTGAGTGCGGGAATCGCGGATTTTTGACAGCGCCCAGTAGTCGTTGACCACCACCACGTCACAGCCCAGCACCACATCTGCCTCGCCGGCGGCGATGCGCACCGCGTGGATGTCGTTGGGCTGGTTGGCGATGCGCACGTGACAGGTTACCGCGCCGCCCTTCTGCGCCAGGCCGGTCTGGTCGAGCACGCTGACCCCCTTGCCCTCCAGATGCGAGGCCATCCCCAGCAGCGCGCCGATGGTGACCACGCCGGTGCCGCCGACGCCGGTGATCAGCACGTTCCAGGGCTGCGCCAGGGTGCCCGGGATGCTGGGCATCGGCAGGCTGTCGAAATCGGGTTCGGATTTGGCGTGCGGCTTGCGCTTCTTCAAGCCGCCGCCTTCGATAGTGACGAAGCTCGGGCAGAAACCCTTCACGCAGGAAAAGTCCTTGTTGCAGGAGGACTGGTCGATCGCGCGCTTGCGCCCGAACTCGGTCTCCAGCGGCAGGATCGACACGCAGTTGGACTTCTCGCCACAGTCGCCGCAGCCCTCACAAACCAGCGGATTGATGAAGGCGCGCTTGGGCGGATCCACCATCAGCTTGCGCTTGCGCCGGCGACGCTTCTCCGCCGCACAGGTCTGTTCGTAGATGATCACGCTGACGCCCTTCTTCTCGCGCAGCGCCTTCTGCACGTGGTCCAGATCGTCACGATGCTCCAGGCTCACCCCGGCCGCGGACAGATCGGAGTTGTAGCGCCACTTGTCGGGGTCATCGCTGACCAGCACCATCTTGCCGACGCCCTCGGCGCGTAGCTGCCTGGCCATGTCCTCCACCCGCAGGGTCCCGTCCACCGGCTGACCGCCAGTCATCGCCACCGCATCGTTGTAGAGGATCTTGAAGGTCATGTTGACCTTGGCCGCGACGCAGGCGCGGATCGCCAGTGAGCCGGAGTGGAAGTAAGTGCCGTCGCCCAGGTTCTGGAAGATGTGCTGGGTCTCGGTGAAGGCGGCCTGACCGATCCACGGCACCCCCTCGCCACCCATCTGGGTGAAGGTGTCGGTGCGCCGGTCCATCCAGGTCACCATGTAGTGGCAGCCAATGCCGCCGGCCGCACGTGAGCCTTCCGGCACCTTGGTCGAGGTGTTGTGCGGGCAGCCGGAGCAGAAGTGCGCGGCGCGCGGGAAGTTGGCCCGCGGCAGCTTCAGCTCGTCTTCCTTCTTGCCGATCCAGCGCACCCGCTCGTCGATCCGCTCGCTGGTGAAGAAGCGACCCAGTCGCTTGGCGATGATCAGGGCGATGGTCGCCGGGGTCAGCTCGGCGGTGCTGGGCAACACCCAGTTGCCCTCTTCGTCGTACTTGCCGACGATGCTCGGGCGCTGGCCGTGCTCCCAGTTGTACATGTGCTCCTTCATCTGCGCCTCGATGAAGGAACGCTTTTCTTCCACCACGATGATGTCTTCCAGGCCCTTGGCGAAGGCCTTGATCCCTTCAGGCTCGAGCGGCCAGGTCATTCCCACCTTGTAGACCCGCACCCCGATATCGCGGCAGGCCTGCTCGTCCAGACCCAGGTATTCCAGCGCCTGCAGCACGTCCAGATAGCTCTTGCCGGTGGTGACGATGCCCAGTCGGGCCTTGGGTGAATCGAACACGGTGCGGTCGATGCCGTTGGCGCGGGCGAAGGCCACCGCGGCGTGCATCGCGTACTGGTGCAGACGCATCTCCTGGTCCATCGGCGGATCCGGCCAGCGGATGTTCAAGCCGCCCGGTGGCAGCTGGAAGTCAGTCGGGATCACGATGTCCAGCTGGTGCGGATCAACGTTGACGCTGGCCGAACTTTCCACCGTTTCGGCGATGGTCTTGAAGCCCACCCAGCGACCGGA
>JAGRJL010000362.1:0-3002 GCA_020442775.1 Lysobacterales bacterium
TGCCGGGATCCGGCGGTAGCCCAGTCGCTGCTCGATGCGGGGGCGAAGCTGGATCAACCCGATACCGAGGGCTACACACCGCTGGGTCGTGCTGCCGAGCAGCAGAACATCGCGCTGATGGAACACCTGATCAGTCAGGGCGCCAGTCTGGAACCTGCCGGCGGCCTGCCGGTGGTGCTGGCGCTGGCGCGCGGCCCAAACGACAACACCGCCGGGCTCAAGCTGCTGCTCAAGCACAAGGCAAAGCTGGCTGCGGTCGATGGAGAGGGTCTGAATGCCCTGCACTGGACTGCCCGGCAAGGCCATGCCGCGATGGTGGAGGCCTTGCTGGAGGCCGGCGCCGGGGTGAACCTGACCTGCGCATCTGGCCGTACCGCGCTGCACTGGGCCGCTGCCCGGGGCCATGAACGGGTGCTGCAGCGGCTGGCCTTCTGGCGACCCAAGGCCGAACTGGTGGACGCCGAGGGCAACACCGCGCTGCATCTGGCGGTGTCTGCAGAAGGCGTGGGGGCGGAATCGGTGCGCCTGCTGCTGACCCTGGGCGCACCGGCCGATCGCGCCAATGGCAAGGGCAAGAAGGCGGTGGATCTGGCTTTGGCGCAGAGCCGCTGGCCACTGGTGCGGGCGATCGATCCCAGCGTCACCATTCCCAGCAGCTTCAGCGCCGAGGAGCATGAGATCGCCACCAGCGAGGCGCCCACCCCGCGCGAAGTGCCGGTCGTGGACCCGGACAAGGTGCTGCTGGAGGCAATCCGCAAGGGGCGTGATCCGCTGGTCCGAGAGCTGCTGCTGACCGGCAGCATTACGCCCGCCGGGCTAAGCGCGGCGCTGCTGTGCCTGGCCGAAGTTGAGCGCACCGACCTGGCTCCCAGTCTGTTCGAGGCCGGACTCAATCCCTGTGCCGATGACCCCAGTCCGATGGACCGTTTGCTAGCGCTGGAGCCGGTGCCGCAGGCGCTGGTGGAAGTTTGTCTGCAGCAGGCATTGCAGAGCGAGAAATCGCCGGTGGTGCTGGTCCTGGCCGGAGCCCGCAGCGCCGCGGTCGACGAGGAATGGCTGGCCAGCCTGCTGGTCAAGGCGCTGGCGGCCGGGGCCAGCTGCGCGGTGCGCGACAAGCGCCGGCGCAGTTCCTTGCACCGGGCGCTGCTGCGCCGGCCAGATGCCTTCGTCGAAACTCTGCTGCGCGCCGGTCCCCCGCTCAACGCCCAGGACCTGTCGGGGATGGCGCCGCTGCATCTGCTGGCGATGAACGATCAGCTTGACCGCATGCGTTTTGCACGGGCGATGATTCGCGCCGGCGCCGATCCAGCGGTCAATGCGGCCGACGGGCGCTCGCCCAGCGGGATCGCCCTGTGTCGCGGCGCCTTCGAACTCGCCGCGCTGCTCGATTGGCCGCCGCTGGCACATCCCGCGCGCCCGCTGAAGGAGGCCGATCTGGCCCGTGCCGCGCGTGCCGGCGATCGCGCCACCGTGCGCCGGCTGCTGCAGCTGGGGGTGCCGATCAACGGCAGGGACGAGCGCGGCGCCACCGCGCTGGTCCACGCGGCCGGGGCAGGACACCTGGAACTGGTCACCGAACTGCTGGCTGCCGATGCCGATCCGGACGCCGCCACAGAGAGCGGCGCCACTGCGCTGTCTGCCGCCTGCGTCAGCGGACACAAGCACATCATTGGCCTGCTGCTGACCGCCGGCGTGGACGTGGACCAGCGGATGCGCGAGGGACTGACCCCGCTGATGGTGGCGGCCAGCGTGCTGCGCACCGATATGGTCGAGATGCTGCTCGAGCGCGGGGCCAAGGTCAACGCGGTCGCCCATGGTCAGCTCAGCGCACTGGAGGCAGCGGTGATGAGCGCGCTGGCCCAGGGGGCCGCCAGCCCCGCGCTGGCCTGTGTGCGCCTGCTGCTGAGCAAGGGGGCGCGGGTGGACCCCGCCGGCGAGGGCCCGGCGCACGTACAGGGCGGACTGCTGCACCGGGTCCTGGGTGGTGGACAACCTCGCCCACCGGCGCTGGAGGATGCGCTGTGCACGGTGATGAAGATGCTGCTGGAGCAGTCGCCCAATCTCGACGCTTGCGATGGCCAGCTGCGCACCCCGCTGCACTGGGCTTGCCGCCATAGCCTGCTGCGCTGCGCCGAGCTGTTGATCGGGCACGGCGCTACCCGCAATCCGGTCGATGACATGGGCCAGACCCCCTTCGATCTGCTGGCACCGCGCTGGCGACCGGCCCTGGGCGACAAATTGGCCAGCCCCTCGGGTCGCACCCGATGAGTGAAGAGCGCGCAGCCTGGCTGCGGCTGTTGCGCACTCCCCGACTGGGCTCGGTCGGCTTGCTCCAGGGACTGGAGCGCTTCGGCAACGCGGCAGCGTGGGTGGCCTCGGCGGAGCGGCCCAAGGCGCTGCCGTCGGCCCCTGCCGAGATCGATTGCCGCTGGCTGGAGCGTCCGCAGCGCTCACTGCTGACCTGGAATGACCCCGATTACCCGGCGCTGCTTCGGCAGATCCCTGATCCACCGGCGGCGCTGTGGATTGCCGGCGAACCCAGCGCGCTATGGCTGCCGCAGCTGGCCATTGTCGGCAGCCGAAATGCCAGCGCCGGCGGACTGGCCCTGGCCGGCGACTTTGCCAGCACCCTGGCCCGCAGCGGACTGGCGATCACCAGCGGCCTGGCCCTGGGTATCGACGGCGTGGCGCACCGGGCATGCCTGGATGCCGGCGGCATCACCCTGGCCGCGGTGGGCCACGGGCCGGACCAGATCTACCCGCGCAGCCACCGCCCTCTGGCTGAAGAAATCGTGGTGAATGGCGCGGTGGTCAGTGAATTTCCGCCCGGCACTGCGCCGCGCCCCGGGCACTTTCCGCGGCGCAATCGGATCATCGCCGGGTTGGCGCTGGGTACCCTGGTGGTTGAGGCCGGGCTGGCCAGCGGTTCATTGATCACTGCCCGCCTGGCCAGCGAAGCCGGGCGCGAAGTCTTTGCGATCCCGGGATCGATTCACAACCCG
>JAGRJL010000362.1:3169-8947 GCA_020442775.1 Lysobacterales bacterium
GTTGGCACGGACGATGCAGAGTATCTGGCGCTCCGCAAGGCCATGGGATATGACCCGGTGAGCATGGATCTGCTGGTGGAGCGAACCGGATTGACGGTCAACCAGCTTTCCTCCATGCTGCTGAAACTGGAATTGGATGGGGAGGTAGTTACAACCCCGGGCGGTCGCTACAGCCGCACACTTGAGAGAGGGTAATGAAAGAAGAAAGCGTCCTAGACGTATTGCTCTATCTTTTCGAAAACTACTTCTACGAAGATCCCGATGCCGAAGTTGATCGGGACTCCCTGCAGCGTTCACTCTCGGACGCCGGTTTTTCCTCCCGCGAAATCAACAAGGCCTTCCGCTGGCTGGACGAGCTGGCTGCGCTGCGCCCGCAAAGCGAGCTTGCGGCGGCCGACGACATGCCGATTCGGGTGCTGGCACCACAGGAGCTCGAGCGACTGGAGTGCGACGCGCTGGGCTTTCTGATGTTTCTGCAGCAGCAGCGCATCGTCACTCCGACCCAGCGTGAGCTGGTGCTGGACCGGGTGATGGCGCTGGACACCGACCTGGTCGACCTGGACGATCTCAAGTGGGTGGTGCTGATGGTGCTGTTCAATCAGCCCGGTCAGGAAGAAGCCGTCGCCTGGATGGAGAACCTGATTTTTCAGGATCCGGCGGAGATGCGGCACTAGGAGGGAAGGGCCCAGGGTTTAGGGCCCAGGGCCCAGAAGGTGGCGCGGGATCGCGCGCCCGCGGAGCTGTACACCGAGGCGTCCGGACCTTCGCTCGCTACTCCAGAATGGTCAGGCGGATGTCGCCGCCGAATTGGATGGGCGGCAGTAGATAGCTGCGGTCTGGGTCAATGCGCTCGGCGTGGCCGAACAGACGCTGGCCTGATTCATACAGATTGGCCGCGATCGCGCACTGGGTGCCAATGAAAGTGAATTCATATTGGCCGCAGCCACCGTGGACAAATTGCACGCAGCGTATGTCGTAGAGATCCTTGCGGCCGAGCAGGCGGATGCGCGGGTTTTGCACGTTGTCGATGACCAGATCAACGCTGTTCAGCACCCCGCCCAGCGCGCCGGCTTCGGGCTGGCCCGGCAAGATTTCCACGCGGTAGGCCTGTTCGCCCGGGGAGAACTGCACCCCGCAATCAGGATCGACCGTGGTTGGGCGCAGCTCGACCAGCGCAGCGTGCCCGCGGTTTTCCAGCACCGCCCGTTTCCCCGAAATTCGGTAGGCGGTGAGGTCTTCGGACTGGGTGAGTAGCGGGAAGAACTCGTAGTTGATCAGCTGCCCGTCGGCGGTCTGCAGCTGCGCCTTTGAGGTGGAGGTGAAGCGCAGCCGGTAGGGCCGTGCTTCCTCGGTCACTGTGGTGCCGGTTTGCTCGTCGCAGGCCAGGCAACCGGCGCGATCGACCCGATACAGTGGCGAGCGCAGCTCAGCAATGGCCATTTCTGCCGGATCGCGCGGATCAAGCTCCACCAGCGGGCCCTGCATCACCCGGTAGGTCGGCGCGCCGGCCTCCTCGAAGCTCAAGGTCGCCAGCGCATAGCCGCCGGGACCGACCTGCAGCTGCATGAACTTGCCGTTGGCGCCGACTTGCCACCATAGCCCCAGGTTGGGTTGCTCAGCCCGGGCCGAAGCCCCCAGACTCAGACCCAGTGCCACCACCAATCCAAAGCCCTTGGCACTCAAGCAGTTGTGCATTCCCCGTCTCCAATCAACTCAACTGCGCGATCACGTCGCGTTGGTTAAGGAAGATTGAATTTCCGAGAGGAAAGTTCCTGTTGGCGCGCCAAGCGGCGATCAAATCGACGCGAGACGCAAGATCTGGTTCAGCGCTATCAGCCTTTCACCCAGGGCAGCGCGTCCAGATCGATGTTCCCGCCAGAGAAGATCACTCCCACGCGCTGACCGGCGAACTGCTCGCGATAGCGCAGCAGCACCGCGACCACGGTGGCGCATGAGGGTTCGATGATGATCTTCATTCGCTCCCAGACCAGGCGCAGGGCGGCGACGCTTTCTGCGTCGCAGACGGTGAGGATTCGCGCCTGATGGTGTTTCAGGATCTCAAAGTTGATCGCACCCAGATTGGCGCGCAGTCCGTCGCAGATGGTGTTGGGCGCTGCAATCTCTACCCGCTCACCGCGCTCCATCGACTGCCAGGCGTCGTTGGCGCCTTCGGGCTCAGCGCCGATGATCTGCGCATTGGGGCACAGCGCCCCCAGGCTCACCGCGCTGCCGGCGAGCAGGCCGCCGCCACTGACCGGGGCGATCAGGCTGTCCACCCGGCCGACCTCGCGCAGCAGCTCCAGCGCGGCGGTGGCCTGGCCGGCGATGATCCGGGCGTCGGCGTAGGGATGGATCATCTGTGCGCCAGTGCGCTGCTGCACCTCCGCGCTGATCTGCTCGCGGGCTGCCAGCGAGGGCGCACAGAGGATGGTTTCGGCGCCGTATGCACGTACCGCCGCCAGCTTGGGTTTGGCGGTGTCTTCCGGCATCACTACATAGGCCGGAATCCCGCGCGAGCGCGCGGCCAGCGCCAGGGCCTGACCGTGATTGCCAGAGGAATGGGTGACCACACCGCGCTGCGCTTCCCCGTCGCTCAGTGACCAAACGGCGTTGCAGGCGCCGCGAAACTTGAAGGCGCCGACCCGCTGCAGATTCTCGGCCTTGAAATGAATCTCGGCACCGACCATCTGCTCCAGGCTGCGGGAGCGCAGCACCGGGGTGCGGTGCGCATGTGGGGCGATCCGCTCGGCGGCGGCCCAGACCTGATCGATGCTCACGCTCATCGCTGACTCCCGTTGGCAGGTGGCCGGCGAGCTTAGCGGAGTGCCCGGCGACGGTCGATCCACCGATAGGCTCTTGTCAGTGATCGCCGACCGTGTTGGGCGTTTGCACCCGGCGCTCAGACCAGGGTACAGAGTCCGCGGTCTTCCGCCCCGCTCAAGTGCGACATGGAATTGAAGCTCTGCACCCGCCAGACCCCGCTGGAATCAAGCCGCAGCTGACTCACCGCGCTGTTCATCAGCGCCAGATTCAGATCCACCGCGGCCGCCGGCGGTGCGCCCAGGGCGGTCTGCACGAAAGCCGAGATCACCCCGCCGGAACTGACCACCAGCAGTCTTGAAGCCTCCTGCGCGGCCGCGATCAGCTGCTGGCTGACCCGTTCGATGCGCTGGCGAAAATGATCGAAGGGCTCCGGCACCACCTCGTCCAGGCGGCCGGCGCTCCAGGCCAGCAGCGCAGTGCGCAGTGCCGGGATCCAGCGTCGGCGATCACTGGGCATTTGCTCCAGCGCCACCAGGGTCGGCGCGTCCGGATCCACCGCCTTGAGCCCCTGGAGCAGTGCGTCGAATCGATATTCGTTCAGATCCGGCCATTCCACCGCATCAGGCAGCGAGCGCGAGCGCTCGGCATAGCGCGCGGCCAACGCCTGAAAGGTGCGTCGGTGCCTGACCAGGGTGCCGCAGCAGACGAAGTCGAACTGCTGATCGTGACTGATCCAGTGATCAGCCAGCCGCCCGCTCTGAATCTCGCCCAGCGCGGAAAGCTGGTCGTAGTCTTGCGGGTCCTGCCCGGCCTGGCCGTGACGCATCAGGATCAACTGACTCATCGCTGGAACCTTTGCGGAAAGCGCTCGATTCTTAGCCTTCGGCCCTGCCTGCACAAGAGCAAGCGAGAGACTGCTTTGTCTGTTTGCCTTGTGCTGACCTAAAATGCGGTGCCGTGGGGTGCCCGAACGACGCCTGAAGACTTGTCCACCTACTCCTTCACTCGAACCGCTGGCGTCCTCGCACTGGCGCTGCTGATGCTTGCCTGCTCGCCGATCCGGCCGGGCATGGTGAAGCCGCTCAGCTACGCCTATCCGCCAGCAGCCGACAGCCCTGCAGCGCAGCGGCTGGGACCGCGCTTGCCCGCAGAACGAGGCAACAGCTCGTTCCGTTTGGTACCGCTGGGTGTGGACGCCTTTGCCCTGCGTGCGGTCAGCGCGGAGATCGCCACCCGCAGTCTCGACCTTCAGTACTACATCTGGCACGACGACATGACCGGCAAGCTGCTGGCCTATGAGGTACTCAAGGCGGCCGATCGCGGGGTGCGGGTGCGCTTCTTGATGGACGATATGGACGCGCGCAGCAAGACCGGCCAGCTCAGCGTGCTCGATTCGCACCCCAACATCGAAGTGCGCCTGTTCAATCCCTACATCACCCGCGGCGGCTGGATACGCTCCTCGGTGGAATTCGCCCTGCGCGGCAGTCGGCTGAACCGGCGGATGCACAACAAGGCCTGGCTGGTCGACAGCCGGGTGGCGCTGATCGGCGGCCGCAACGTCGGTGATGAGTATTTCGACGCCAGCGGCGAGCTGAATTTCGAGGACCTGGATCTGGTGGTAGTGGGCGAGCTGGTCGATGACGCCTCCGAGCAGTTTGATCGCTACTGGAACAACGAATGGTCGATTCCGATTGCCTTCGTGCGCAACGTACCCAAGCCCAAGCCTGGCGATCTGGATCAGATGCGCGAACGCCTCGCGCTGAACTGGGCCAACGCCCAGGGCAGTCCCTTCCTGCAGCGGGCCAGCGATTCGCTGTTGATGGAAAGCATTCTGGCCGGGCAAACCACCTCCATTGTCACCTCCAGGGCGCGCCTGCTGGTCGATGACCCGCGCAAGGTGGATCCGGACATCGAAACCGAAGAACTGGAGTCGGGCGTGCGTGAAGGCCTTGTAGCGGCGCTGCACGACTCCGATCAGGAGGTCAATCTGATCTCCCCCTACTTTGTGCCCGGCGACAACGGCTCGAAGGGGCTGCTGCTGCTGGAGAAGGAGGGCGTGGAGGTCAGCGTGCTCACCAATTCACTGGCCGCCAGCGATGTGGCGGCGGTGCACAGCGGCTACATTCGCTATCGCAAACCGCTGCTGGAAGGCGGGGTGGACCTGTACGAGATGAAGCTCAACCATCACGCCGAGCCCGGTGATACCGAGCGTCGGCGCCGGTTGGGACTGGGCTCGTCCAAGGCCAGCCTGCATACCAAGGCGGCGATCTTCGATGATCGCCGGGTCTTTGTAGGCTCTTTCAACCTGGACCCGCGCTCGGCATGGGCCAACAGCGAAATGGGCGTGCTGATCGAGAGCGAGGAGCTGGCCCGCCAGCTGGACCGGGTCTATCGCACCTCGATCGCGCCGCAGCGCTCCTACCAGGTGCAGCTCGATGACGACGGCAAGCTGGCCTGGGTGGATCAGGTCGGTGACCAGCCGCGGATCCAGAAGCGCGAACCGGACGCCAGCCTGTTCCGGCGCATGCTGACCACGATCTTGAGCTGGCTGCCGATCGAGCCCTTGTTGTAGCGCGAGCCGGACCCGGGGCGTTGCGCCCCAGGCCCAGACTGACTCAGGTCGCCAGCACTCCGCGCTGGTAGTCGGCGACCGCCTGTTCGATCTCCTGCCGGGTGTTCATCACGAAGGGACCGTACTGCACCACCGGTTCGTGCAGCGGTCTGGCCGCCAGCAGCAGCATCCGCGCAGGCGCACCGCCGGTTTTCAGCACCACCGCAGCGCCCGGTCCCAGCTCGCCTGCCGCCCGATGCGGCACCGGCGTGTTGCTGTCACCGACGGTGGCCTCCCCCTCGTAGAGGTAAACGAAGGCGGTGTGCTCAGTCGGCAGCGGGATCTGCACCTCGGCCCCGGCCGGCAGTTCCAGATCGAGCAGCAGCGGTTCGGTGCTGTGACCCTGAATCGGTCCATCCACGCTGGCGCTGTCCTGGATCAGGCGCCCGGCAATCACCCGCGCG
>JAGRJL010000362.1:9031-16876 GCA_020442775.1 Lysobacterales bacterium
ATTGATCCACAGCTGGAAGCCACGCATCCGTCCGTCAGTCTGCTGCGGCATCTCGGAGTGGATGATCCCGCGCGCGGCGGTCATCCACTGTACGTCGCCGGGGCCCAGATCACCCTCGTTGCCCATGTGGTCGCGGTGCTGCATGTGCCCGTCGAGCATGATCGTCACCGTCTCGAAGCCGCGGTGCGGATGCGAGGGAAATCCGGCGAGGTAGTCGTTGGGGTCATCGGAATAGAACTCGTCCAGCATCAGGAATGGGTCCAGCCGCTGGCCGTGCTGACCGCCGAGGCTGCGGCGCAGCTTGACCCCGGCGCCATCGGAGGCTGCCACTGAGGGGATGATCTTGCGCAATTGTCGCGTGTTCATGGATCTCTCCTGGCTGAATCAGGCCGCCAGCGGCTGGGTAGCACGCTCGCTGGCGAGCCACTCGGCAGCTTGCTGATGGGCCTGCTGCAGCGATGCCTGCTGGCGATCCTGACGCGCCAGCCCCTCGGCGTAAACAAATTCGATGTCATGAATGCCGATGAAGTTGAGGAAGGTGCGCAGATAGGGGGTCTGGCTGTCTGCCGAGGTGTCGCGGTACTGACCGCCGCGGGTCGCGAAGATCAGGGTGGGACGATCGCCGGCCAGCCCTTCCGGTCCATTCGCGCCGTAGCGGAAGGTCGCGCCCGCTCGCGCCACGTAGTCGATCCAAGCCTTGAGCTGGCTGGGCACCCCGAAGTTGTACATCGGCACCCCAAGCACCAGCACCTGAGCGGCCTTCAGTTCGGCGATCAACTGATCCGCCAACGCCACCCGCGCCGCCTGCGTAGCGCTGCGCTGTTCGGCCGGGGTCGACAGTGCGCTGAGGTACTCGCCGTCAAAATGCGGCAGCGGATCGCTGCCGAGGTCGCGCACCACGACTTGCCCGTGCGGATTTTCCTGCTGCCAGCGCTGAACGAAGGCGTTGCTGAGCTGGCTGGACTGGCCTTGCCCGGCAAACAGGCTGGCGTTGATCTGCAGCAGGGTCGGATACTCGGTGGTCATGATCAGCTCCTTGATGAGGTTGAAGTCATTAAAGCGACTAACCATTCGATAAAAAAGCGGATAAATTTGCTGATTTCCATCGAATAATTTGAACTATGAGCGAGTTTCCCCGGATCAGCCTGGAACAATGGCGGGCGCTGGTGGCGGTGGTGGAGCATCAGGGCTATGCCCAGGCGGCGGCCGCGCTGAACAAGACCCAGTCGGCGATCAGCTACGCGGTACACAAGATCGAGGAGCAGCTGGGCGTTTCCTTGTTCGAGCTTGTCGGTCGTCGATCGGTGTTAACCGATGCGGGCGCGGCGCTGGTTCGCCGCGGCCGCGAACTGGTGGAGCAGGCTGGTGCGATCGAGCGTGCCGCCCGTCATCTGGGCGCGGGCTGGGAAGCCGAGCTGCGGATGACCGTGGAGATTCTGTTCCCGACCTGGGAACTGCTCGCGGTGATCGATGAATTTGGCCGTCGCTGCGTGCAGACGCGGGTGGAACTCTACGAATCGGTGCTCGGCGGCACCGACGAAGCGCTGCTGCAGCGGCGGGTCGATCTGGCGGTTTGCTCCAGCGTTCCGCCAGGGTTTCATGGGATCCCGCTGCGTCAGGTGCGGCTGATACCGGTGGCCGCGCCCGGCCATCCGCTGCATCAGCTGGGTCGCCCGCTGACCCACGACGATCTGGCCAGACATCGGCAGATCCTGATTCGCGATTCCGGCACCACCCGCACCCGCAGCGGTGGCTGGCAGGGCAGCGAGCAGCGGCTGACAGTGAGCAACAAGGCCACCGCGATCCGCGCGCTCACGATGGGCATGGGCTTCGCCTGGCAGGCCCAGCTGTCGATTTGCGACGAGCTGCGTGGCGACCGGCTGCGCGCGCTGCCGATGGCCGAAGACGCCGCCCGCCAGGTGTGGCTGCACCTGGTGGTGACCGACGGTGAGCTGGCCGGACCGGCGACCCGGTTGATGGCGCAGCTGCTGCGGGAGAGCGCGCAGCCGGAATCGGTGGCATCTGGCTGACCCAACGGCTACCGCAGCAGCCTTTTCAAGCCGCCGCAACAGCGCATCTGCTTTAATGCGGGTTTGAACGAGCAACGGAACGCGCGATGTTTCAATGGAAGAGGCGGTTTACCCCGGCCCAGCTCAGTCAGGCCGGCCGCAACACCCTGGTCGACCACCTGGGCATCGAGATCGAGCCGCCGGGCGACGACTTCCTGGCCGGCAGCATGCCGGTCGACCAGCGCACCACCCAGCCCTTCGGACTGCTGCACGGTGGCGCTTCGGTGGCGCTGGCGGAAACCCTGGGCAGCCTGGCCGGACAGATGATGGTCGCCGAGGGCGAAATGGTGGTCGGCCTGGAGATCAATGCAAATCATCTGAAGGCGGTGCGCAGCGGCCGGGTACGCGGCGTCGCCCACCCGCTGCACGTGGGCCGCAGGACCCAGGTCTGGGAGATCCGGATCAGCGATGAGCAGGACGATCTGGCCTGCGTTTCGCGGCTGACCCTGGCGGTGGTCGCACGCCCATGAGTCGCCATCGGGTGCACCTGATCGGCAGCGACTCGTGGATCGACGTGGCCTCGGGAGAAACCGTCCTGCACGCCGCCCGACGTCAGGATCGCGCCCTGCCCTACAGCTGCCTGTCGGGTCGCTGCGGTAGCTGCCGCGGGCACCTGATTGCCGGACAGGTGAGCTATCCCTACAACCCGCCGCAGGCGCTGAGCCCTGACGAACTGCGCGCAGGCGAGGTGCTGCTGTGCCAGGCGGTGCCGCAGAGCGACCTGGAAGTGGCGATCCGCGAAGTGGACGCCATTCGCGGGATTCCGCTGCGCCAGCTGGATTTGCGGGTCGCCGGGATGGCGCAACTGGCCGAGGACGTGATGGGTTTGTCGCTGCTGCCGCATGAGCAGGCCCCGCTGGCCTATCTGCCAGGCCAGTACCTGGACGTACTGCTGGCCAGCGGTCGTCGCCGCGCCTTCTCGATTGCCAATGCGCCGCGGAGCGACGGGATGATTGAGCTGCACGTGCGCCGGGTCAGCGGCGGCGGCTTCACCGAGCAGGTATTCAGCGACCTGCGTCCGGGCGACATCCTCCGGGTGGAGGGCCCGCTGGGAACCTTTGTGGCTCGCGCCGACAGCGATAGACCGCTGCTGCTGGTCGCCGGCGGTACCGGCTTTGCGCCGATCAAGGCGATTGTCGAACGCTGGCTGGAACAGCCGCCGGCGCGCCGGGTGCAGCTGTACTGGGGTGCCAGAGTGGCTACAGATCTCTATCTGGAAAGCGCCGTGGCGCGCTGGGCGAATGAACACCCGTGGTTCGGCTACCAGGCGGTCCTCAGTGAGCAGTCGCCCGATGACACCCGCTACCGCGGCGGTCTGGTTCACCAGGCGGTGCTGGAAGACCACCCGGATCTGGCCAGCTTCGATCTCTACATGTCCGGACCGCCGGCGCTGATCGAGGCCGGCAGACACGCCTTCGTCGACGCCGGTCTACCTGCCGACCGGCTCTATTACGATTCCTTTGACTACGCGCCCGATGTGCTCGCATCGCTGATCAGGGCCCGTCAGGGCGCCAATCCATAGCGCCGCCCGGACCCCGGCACTGGCGGATCGATTCGCGGCCCTTTCAGCAGCGCTGCGGCTAAACTGCGCTTCGGCCAGTCGCGTTGGACCTCACACTATGGCGGACCCAGTCAGCTGGGCGGAAACCTACAGACGGGTGGTATTGGCCCACCACCGGGAGCCGCGCAATCGCGGACCACTCGCCGCTGCCACCCACCAGGCGCTGGGTCACAACGTCCTCTGCGGCGACCGCATCGACATCCGCCTGCGGGTCGAAAATCAAACCATCGCCGAGGCGGCTTTTGAAGCCGAGGCAGGCGCATTGACCATCGCCGCGGCATCGATGCTGACCGAGCAAGTGCGTGGCATGAGCGTCTCCGCGGCATTGGATTTCGCTGCCGTGGCCCGCGCCAGCCTGGAGGCCGATGCCGATCAACCGCTGGCCGAGGGGCTCGGCGAACTGGCTGCCCTGGCCGGTGTTCGCGCCTATCCCTCGCGCCGCCGCGCGGTGACCCTGCCGATCGCAGCGCTGCAGGCAGCCCTCGCCGGCAAGCCACAGGCCACTACCGAAACCGGCTGAGATCAGCCGCGGCGCAGATCGCGGCTAGGAGCCTGCGCGGCAGAATGGTTGGAGGCGAAACGGATGCCATAGTGATTCAGGCCGTCTATCGGAGTGACGCGCATAGTCATTCTATGCAACTTCGACGATAGACGGCATCAATCGCTAGGGCGCCGTTGCAGCCCCGACCGCTTCTGCCGCGCAGGCTCCTAGGGTGACGAATTTGTCGGTATGCTTAGGGCGAGATCGGGGAAGGATCAGCACTGGGATGGACGACTGGCTGCGCGCCTGCGGACGCGACGAACTGGCAGATGGCGAGTTTGCGATCGTCGAGCTGGACGACACCCTGATCGCGGTCTATCGCGTGGGCGAGGCCTTTTTCGCGATTGAGGACGTCTGCACCCACGACGGTGGCGAACTGGCCGGCGGCAGGCTGTGCGGCTATGAGCTGGAGTGTCCGCGACACGCCTCCCGCTTTGACCTGCGCTCGGGCAAGGTGCTGGGTCCGCCGGCGCTGACCGACACCAGGGTGTTTCCGGTCAGGCTGAGCGACGACGCGGTCTATGTGCGAGACGACCGGTGGGACGACTAGCCCGCATCGGGCTTGGCGCGGGCTGGCCGCTGGCGCTGCTCTGCGCGCTGATCTGGCCGCTGCTGAGCTGGGCACAGGAGAGTCCACCGCCCGAACAGGTAGAGCTGCCGGTCGCGGCGCAATCTCCGGTCGATGATCCGCAGCAGGAGCGAATCCGTTTCTGGGACATTGACCTGCAATTGCTGCCCGACGGATCGCTTCGGGTGACCGAGAAGATCACCGTCTGGGCCCAGCATCTGCAGTTCAAGAACGGCATCTACCGCGATCTGGGCGGCAGCTATTTCGATCTCTACAGCGGGATGAAGAGCGCTGAACCGAAAGTGTTGTCGGCCTCGCTCAATGGGGTGCCGGTGCGCTTCCGGCTGGAAACGGTGGCCTCCGGCACCCGCGTCCACATCGGTGAAAACAGCACCGCGCTGGGTCCCGGTCAACATGATTTCGAGCTTCACTACGAAATTCCCCATCGGGTGGTCACCACCCTGGCCAGCAGTCTGGAATGGACCCTGGACGGCGAATGGCAGGTGCCGGTGGACCAGACCCAGATCAGCATCCATCTGCCCAGCGGGGTCGACCGCAGCTCGGTGCAGATCGAGGGCTCGCCGCGGGCGCAGATCGAACTTCCCGCCAGCGGACCGTTGTGGGTGGTGGCCGACGGACGAATGTGGCCCGGCGAGCAGCTGAGCTTCGAGCTGAGCTTTCGCCCTGCCGCCGAGCATGCGCAGTCCCAGTGGAGCGAGCGCTGGCGCAACCTCCCCACCGGGCATCGCTGGGCCTTCGCCGGGCTGGTCGCGCTGTGGAGCTATTTCCTGATCGTCTGGGTGCGGGTAGGCAAGGATCCGTCGCCCGGCCCGCGGACAGTCAGTTTCGCGCCGCCGGAGGGCATTTCGCCCGGCGGGCTGCGGATGATCGAGCGATTGCGCTATGACCCCGATTGCCTGGTCGCCGATCTGATCGCGCTGGCCACCGCGGGACAGCTGCGGATTGAGCGCGATGCCGCCGGGATCACGCTCTATCGTGACGCCGACAGCGCGCCTACCCTGATGCCGCTGGCCAAGCTCAAGGCGGCCCTGTTTGATCGCAGCGACAGCCTGCGCCTGACCCGCTCCAACGGCAGCCGGCTGCGCCAGGCGGTCAGTCGCCATCGCCAGGCGCTGCTGGCGGTACACGAGCGCCAGCACTTCGTCAGCAACTTCCGCTACTGGTGGCCGGGGCTGCTGATTGCGCTGCTGACCTTCGCCACCCTGATCCTGCTTCAGGACAATCTGGAAGCGGTTGCGATCGGGGCCTTCATGACGGTCTGGCTGAGCGGCTGGAGCTTTGGGGTCTACGTACTGATCAGCCAGGCCTGGATGCTCTGGCGTGGTGCCGAGAGCTGGGGCGGGCACGCCGGGGCGCTGTTCATGACCCTGTTTTCGATCCCTTTCGTCGCTGGCGAGATCTTCGGCCTGATGTTGTTCACCGCCACCACCGGATTGGTTGGACTGGCGGTGATCCTGGTCGCGCTGATCGCGCTGATCGGCTTCTACCACTGGCTGAAGTCACCGACCGCGGCCGGGCGCCAGCTGCTTGATCAGGTCGAAGGGCTGCGCGAGCACCTGCATCAGTTCGACCCCTGGGGCCAGAACGGCGGTGAGATCGACTGGATGATCGGCTACGCCTATGCGCTGGGTGAGTCCGGCGCCATGGCCAAGCGCCTGCGCCAGAAGCTCAATGAGGTCGGCCGCTTCGACACCGGTCCAGGCTGGTTCCGCGATGCCACCGGCCGGGTGGCCGAGTTAAGCGACATCGTCGACCGTCTCGGCCAGTGGTTAAGCAAGTCGCTGGGCGAAGGTCTGGCCAAGCGTGGGTAGAGCAGCAGGGAAACGAAACCGGGAGAAACAGCGGCCATGAATCGCTTCGTGCAGATCTTCAACCTGAATTCGCTGGTGGTGACGCTGCTGTCGATTGCCTCCACCTATCTGTGCCTGCGCCTGGACATCAAGGCTGACTTTCCGCTCACCCTGGTCGCCACCGCGGTGATCTTCCCGATCGTGTTTTCGATCAGCGGGGCCTACAAGCGCCGCGAAACCGCGCTGGCCAACTATGGCACGCTGAAATCGCATGGTCTGGCGCTGTACTACGCCGCACGCGACTGGGTGCCGCAAGTGCAGCCCGAACTGGTCAGCCGTTGCGTCCAGCTGCAAGCGCAGCTGCTCAGCCAGATCCGTGATCTGTTTGTCGCCGATGTGAGTCTGATGCGGCAGAACGAGGCGCCGGTCTACGCGACTTTTTCCGAGATTTCGCTGTACATCCGTGACCAGCTGCGGGCCAACGGCATGGTCGCCAACGAGGTTTCCCGCTGCAATCAGTATCTGAGCAAGATGATGGTGGCCTTCGAGAACACCAAGCACATCTACCAGTACCGCACTCCGCGAACCCTGCGTGCCTTCAGCACCGTTTTCATCTTCCTGGTGCCGATCCTCTACGGTCCCTACTTCGCCTCCGAAGCCGCCGGCTACGCCGCGCAGGTCACCTACGTGATGCCGGCGCTGTTCTCACTGGTGCTGGTCAGCCTCTACAACATCCAGAACCACCTGGAGAATCCCTTCGACGGCATTGGTGAGGACGATGTCACCATCAACGTTGAACCCTTCCGCGCACGCATGAGCGAGCAATGAAGCAGGCGATCATCCACGTCGCGCTGGTCGTTGATGACTACGATAAGGCGATCGCCTTCTATACCGAAAAGCTCGGCTTTGAGCTGCTGGAAGACAGCTACCAACCAGAACAGGACAAGCGCTGGGTGGTGATCGCCCCGCCCGGCGGGCAGGGCACCACGCTGCTGCTGGCGCGCGCTTCCAGCCCCCGTCAACAGGCATTCATCGGGGATCAAAGCGGCGGACGGGTTTTTCTGTTTCTGCACACCGATGATTTTCGGCGGGACTATGCGCGTTTGCGTCAGCAGGGCGTGCGCTTTGTCCGGGAAGCCGCCGAACAGGACTACGGCTGGGTAGCGGTGTTCGAAGATCTCTACGGCAACCGCTGGGACCTGCTGGAGTTGACCGCCAGCCATCCGCTGCGCGCTCGGCTCTAGTGTGGTGTCCCCAAATTACCTTGACCGATTTCAGCGTCTTTTGCCCTGATA
>JAGRJL010000363.1 GCA_020442775.1 Lysobacterales bacterium
TCAGGACGTTTTTCCGATCTGCAAATGGGTTCTTGCCCTCGCGGAACTCCAGTTTTACCGGGGTGCCAACCAATCGAAAGCGCTTGCGCAGGCTGTTCTGCAGATAACGCTTGTAGCTTTCCGGCAGATCCTTCAGCCGGCTGCCGTGGATGACGACTCGCGGTGGATTGCGTCCGCCCTGATGAACGTAGCGCATCTTGCTCACCCGTCCATTGACCAGCGGTGGCTGGTGGGCAAGGAAAGCGGCGGTCACCGCCTCGGTCAGGTCCTTGGTGCTCAGTTCCTTCAGCGCGCAGTTCCAGGCCTGACGAACCGCCTTCATCAGCTCACCCAGGCCCGAGCCATGCAGCGCCGAAATCGGTATGCGCTTGGCAAAGTCGAGGAAATCCAGGCCCTGATCGACCCGCTGGCGTACCTGGGTGCGCTCACTCTGGGCCAGCCCATCCCACTTGTTGAGTGCGATCACCAGGGCCCGGCCGCTATCGAGCACTTGCCCCAGGATGGTGGCGTCCTGCTCGGCAAAGCCTTCTCTGGCGTCAATCACGAAGATCACGACCTGAGCTTGATCGATCGCCTGAAAGGCCTTGATCACGCTGAATTTTTCGACCGCCTCGTCAATTCGCGAGCGGCGCCGCATACCGGCCGTGTCGATCAGCAAGTAGGGCCTGCCATCCCATTCCGCCTCGACTTCGATGGCGTCGCGGGTGGTCCCAGGCTGGTCAAATGCGAGCATTCGCTCTTCGCCCAGCAAGCGATTGATCAGCGTGGACTTACCGACATTGGGTCGACCAACAATGGCAACCCGGCAGCGATCATCCTTGCCCAACTGCTCCTCTTCATCCTCCGCCGGGGGGAATTCCAGCAGATCGGTATAGCGATCCTGAAGGTCGGAAACGCCTCGGCGGTGGGCGGCGGAAATGGGGCAGGAGGGGAGTCCCAGCGAAGCGAAGTCGGCCAGGGCAGTCTCTTCATCCAGGCCATCGACCTTGTTCACGACCAGCAGCAGAGGCTTGCCTGATCGGCGCAGTTCGGCGGCAATTTCGATGTCATCACGCAGCACGCCGGCACGGGCATCGACCACCAGCAGGATCAGGTCGGCCTCGTCGACCGCGATTCGTGCCTGGCCCGACATGTGTTGGGCGAGGGCTTCGGGGCTGGTGCTCAGACCGGCAGTATCGACCACCAGATAGCGTCCGGCGCTGCTCTCGACAACGCCATAGTGGCGGTCTCGGGTCAGTCCCGATAGATCCGAGACGATGGCGTCCCGGGTGCGGGTGAGGACATTGTAAAGCGTCGATTTGCCGACATTCGGCCGCCCTACAAGGGCCACGACAGGGAGGAGCCGCAGCGGCCCGGTCGATCGGCCCATGACCTTGAATCAGCCTCCGCCCAGTGCGTAGGCGCTCAGGCTGCCGTCCAGATCCAGCGCATAGACGATACCGTCTGCCACCACCGGTGCCGAGCGTATGCCCTTCTTGCCGGGACGCGCGCGCGCCACGATTTCGCCGCTTTCGATGCTGATCCAGTGCAGATAACCATCGAAATCACCGACCACGACGGTGTCGTCCTGCTTCGCAGGAGTGCTCAGAAAGCGATACTGCAGGGCATCCTGCTTCCACAGCGCGCTGCCGCTGCGGGTGTCCAGATTGAGGACTTCTCCACTGCTGGTGGTCACCAGCAGCGCCGAACCGGTCAGGGTAAGGCCGGTGTAGGAGGACAGGTCCCGGGTCCAGAGTATGCGGCCCGAGTCGGCGGCCAGCGCCTGCGCCTTGGAGCCAAAGCCCACGGCAAACAGATCTCCCTTGATCAGCATCATCTGTCCGTCGATGTCGATCATTCGCTCAAGTTCGGTGCGACCGCTGGTGTCGCCAAGCTGGGCTTCCCAAACGGTTTCGCCGCTTTCGTTGTTCACCGCGCGGACGCGACCGTTGGCCTGCCCAAGGAAGGTGAGCTGGTCGCCGATGATGGGCTGTGCGTTTCCGCGCAGACTGAGCGCAGGGACGGCGCTGTCGACCACCCAACGGCGTTCGCCGCTGGCGGCATCGTAGGCATAGCTCCGCCCATCATTGGTCATCACCACAACCATGCCCTGGCCAATTGCCGGCGCCGAAACGATCTCCGAACTGACCGTGGCTTCCCAGCGCTTGCCACCGTCGGTGTCAAACACGAAGAGTTGACCCTCGAGAGTTCCGATCGCAACCAGACCATCCGCGGCGGTGGGGCCACCACCCATACGAATGCCGGTTTCCACTTGCCACAGGGTGCCACCTGAACGGGCATTCAGTGCTCTCAACTGCCCTTCAAGGTTGGCTGCAAATACCTTTCCGTCGCTCACGCTCGCGCCGATATTGGCGCCGGCCAGTCGCGCGCCCTTGCCTACGTTGGCACTCCACAACCGGCTGACGTTGCGCGGTGCGACCAGATCAACCAATTCGGTTGGCGGGTCAATATTGTCCTTGGGCGCCTTGCTTCCGTCGCCCTTGCAGCCTGCAACGGCGGCCAGGGCCACAATCAGAGCGATGCTGGCTGGGCGCATGATCATGAACTCGCCTCTTCCGCGTTCGATTCGGTGGCGCCGGGCTCATCCTCGGCGGGTGCGCTCTCGGCTGCTGCCGGCGGAGCCTGCTGAGCCAGTTCGCCGGCAGCCGCCAGATCACTGAGCTTCATTTCGACAATGTCGCGACCGGGTGCGGCAACGTCCATGTAGGACAGTGCATTCTCATAGGCAGTCTGGGCTGCCGCCTGATCACCCTTCCTGGCCAGCGCGTCACCACGCACTTCGGCGATGGCGGCCTTGAATCCTGCGCTGCTGAGGGAATCCAGTTGGCGCAGCGCCTCATCGACTTCCCCGGTCGAAATCAGTGCTCTGGCGAGCCGCAGACTGGCAATGGTCTTTACGCCCTGTGGATTGGCCTGCTGTGCCGCCTGACGCAAATCGGCGATGGCCGATTCCGCATCAGCTTTCTTCATTTCGCGCTCGGCCTTGGCCAGCGCAGCCAGTCCGGCATAGGGCGTATCTGAATACGATTCGGTAAGAGCAGCGTAGTGCGCACGGAAGGTTTCGTCATCGATCTCCGGCGCCATCATCTGCTGATACTGCGACATTGCCTCGCCGCGATGAGCGATCTGGGACTCGGTCCAGCGTTTGCCGCCAAACACCGCCAGAAGCCCCACCAGGAGTCCCACCACGATCGAGGTGGCGTTTTTCTCCAGCCACTTGCGTACCTGTTCACCCTGCTCGTGGGAATCAAGAATTTCGTCTGCCATGGTCTACTTTTTTCAAATCAGAGGGATCGCCGGGAAAACCCGGAGCGGGGATTGTAGCTTCGTGTGCGGGTTTGCGCCGACTATTGGTCTTCGCGAGCGACGGGCTGAGCTTCCAACTGCCCCTGGGCATTGTTGGCCAGAGTCAGGGTAGCCACGTTCCCTCGCTCGTAAGCCTGCAGGTCAACCGCTTGCCCGGCGATGAACAGGCGGCTACCGGTCACATTCCCCAGCCGCAACTGCAGCGGTGGCTCGCCACCAAATTCATGGCGACCGGACTGCAGGGTGCGATACACGACTCTTTCGCCCTTGCCATCGACCAGCGAAACCCAACTGGCTTGGGCCAGTTCCAAGGCCAGCGGCTGCGCGCTGTTTGTGGCCCCGGCGCTACCTCTGCCGAGCCCGAAGGGGGTCAGTGAAGCGGCCACCGGCGGCGACAGTGGTTGGTCCACCTGCGCGTCGCTTGCTGGCGCTGACACCAGCTCCATCGAATCGCCGGGCGCCGGTTCAGCGGCACCAGCGGTGGGCGCTGCGGACGGGGTGTCGACGCTGCTCGCTTCAGGAACCGGCAGATTGACAGTTGACGGTCCCGGCTCCTGCAGCAAGCGAGGGGCGCCGTCGCTGCTGACCAGCCAGTAGAGCAGGGGCAGCACCAGAGCAGTGCCAACTACATAGCTGGCCATCAGGGTGTAGCGCTCCATCCACCGGCTGCGGCGCACGCGAATGGTGCCCTCTGGCACCTGCGGCATCGGATCGTCCTTGATCAGATCGTTCAGTCTGGACTCGACCGCAACTTCCGGGAGCTCGAGAATCTTGGCGTAGGAGCGGACGAAACCCTTGTAGTAGATCGGTGCACCAATGTGGTCGGTACGGTCGCGCTCCAGGTCCTGAACGGTGGAACCGGCCAGCTTCAGCGCTCGCGCGATCTCATCAATGGTAAAACCAGCCTCTTCGCGGGCCTGCTTCAGCCATGCACCCAGGGACGAGGGGATCTTGTTATCCGATCCGCGCGAGCTTTCCTGCTCGTCTATGCTCATTTCAGCTTCTCCTTCAGCTGCCGGGCCTGTTCTGAGTCGGGGTAGGTGGCCAACAGGCGCGAAGCGTATTCGTTTGCCGCCCGGTCGTCACCTAGCGACCGTTCTATATCCACCGCAAGCGACAGGAACTCCGCCGAATCGCCTTCTGCAAATTCGTAGCGCTGAGCAAAGGCTCGCGCTTTCATGTGGTCACCCGCTTGATGCAGGATTGATGCCATCGGCAGCAGGGCAGACGAAAAATTGGGATCACGCTCCAGCGCCCGGCGCAGATAGGCTTCCGCCAGCTCACTCCGTCCAATCGAGTTTGCGCACATCCCGGCATTGGTTAGCGCCGCCTGCGGAGTGCGGTAGAAAGGGTCAGCGACCGCCTTGTCAAAAAAGGCCATCGATTCGTCGATTTTTCCGGCGCGGCACAGGAAACCGCCGAGGTTGTTATTCATGTCACCGGAGGTCGCATCCAGCTCCACCGCCATTCGGTAGTGCTTCTCGGCATTGACCATGTCGTTGATGCGCTCGTAGAGCACCCCCGAGACGGTGTGTGCGTTGGCCGAGCGCGGGTTCATCTTCAGCGCTTTCTGCAGGTGTTCCAATGCGATCTCGGGACGGCCGCGGGCCATATAGCCCTGGGCGAGGCTCACCTGGATGTTTGCCGCCTTGACCCGATCTTCGCTGACCCCGCCGCGCGGAGTGACATAACCCGTAGTGCCGTCGACCGCGCAGCCGCTCAGAAAAAACGCAGTGAGCAGCACGGTCATGGCCACACGCAGCTTGATCATGCCGCCTCCACGCCGACTGGCAGCTGCATCGGCTCTTTGCCGGCCAGCTTGGAACGATGAGTCGACTGGCGGCGGGTTCGGTCAGCCACCTTGCCGACCAGTTGCCCGCAGGCGGCATCGATATCCTGACCCCGGGTGCGCCGGACGGTTGCCAGAATGCCCTTGCTCATGATCCTTTCCTGGAAAGCGCGAATGGTCGCCTCGTCGGAGCATTCGTAGTCCGTGCCAGGGAACGGATTGAACGGAATCAGGTTCAGCTTGGAGGGCAGCTGGCGCAGCAGCTTGACCAACTTGTCGGCTAGAGCCAGATCGTCGTTGACGCCTTTGATCAGGGTGTATTCGAAAGTGACGTTTGCCCGCGGCCGGTTGACCAG
>JAGRJL010000364.1 GCA_020442775.1 Lysobacterales bacterium
CGCTCGGTCAGGCGCGGCAGATGCTGCTCCGGAATGCCCGGTCCGGTATCGACCACCGAGAAGGCCACGCCCTCGGGGTGACGCTCCCAGTGCAGCACGATGGTGCCTCCGGCCGGGGTGTAGCGGACCGCGTTGGTGACCAGATTGGAGAAGGCGCTGCGCAGATCCTTGGCCGATCCAACCAGGTTGAGCGGATCGCAACGACCGACCCGGATCTGGTGGCTGGAGCGACTGAGCGCGCGGCCGTCGCGGGCCAGATCTTCCATCACCGCGGGCATCGGCACCAGATCATCGGCGGGCGCGCCCTGCACATCCAGACGCGACAGGGTGAGCAAATCCTCGACGATGTTGCGCATGCGCTGACACTGGCCGCGCATGTCGCCGAGGATCGGCTCCCACTCGGGCAGTTCCTCCACTTCCACCGTATCCAGATAACCAGCCAGTACCGTCAGCGGGGTGCGCAGCTCGTGCGAGACGTTGGCTACGAAGTCACGCCGCACCTGCTCCAGATGCAGCAGCTGGGAAATGTTGCGCACCACCAGCAGGCGCAGATCGGAACCATAGCTGGTCATCCGGAAGCTCAGACGCAGGTTCTCATCGACCGGCGCGGGCACATCGAGCAGGGCGCTGTCCTGCGCATCGCGGCCCAGCCATTCGACCACCCGCGGATTGCGCACCAGATGATCGATCGGGGTGCCCTGGTCAGTCCTGGGGTTGAGCACCAGCAGGCGCGAGGCCGCGGCATTAAACCAATCGATATTTCCCTGCGAGTCGAGCACTACGGTGCCATCGGGTAGCGCGGCGGCGGCGCTGCGAAAAGCCTGCAGTGCGTTGAGCAGGCGCCGGCGCACTGCGCGGTCGCGATTGCTGCGTCGCCGAATCAGCTCGGCGACGATGCGCCAGGGGCCGAAATCGGGTAGTTCCGGGCGCTTTTGCAGCAGCGCCTGCTGCAGCGCATACAGCTGCCACAGATGGAAGGCCAGGATCGCGCCAAGGCAGATCGCCAGCGTCCAGGCAAGCTGACCGCTGGCCACGCCCAGCGCCACCGCGAGAGCGATGACAATGGCGATCCGAAGAAAGGAGGCGCGCCAGCTGCGCCGCAGCCAGGCGCTCATTGACCGACGGCTGCGCGGCTCGGATCAGACCGCGGGTTCTGCGGCGAAGGCTCAGTCAAGCGTGGAGAAGCGATAACCGGCGCCGCGTACGGTCTGCACATAGCGCTCAGCGTCATGGGGCTCCAGGCTCTTCCGCAAGCGGCGAATGTGCACGTCAACCGTCCGCTCCTCCACATAGACATTGCTGCCCCAAACCTGATCCAGCAGCTGACCGCGACTATAAACGCGTTCGGGGTGGGTCATGAAGAAGCTCAGCAGTCGATATTCGGTCGGTCCCAGCGACACCGTATTGCCCTTGGCGAAGGCGCGATGGGCAGCCGTGTCTAGCACCAGATCGCCCTGCTTGACCACCTGACCGTCGGCTCCCGGGTTGGCCCGGCGCATCACCGCCTTGATCCGCGCGATCAGCTCGCGGGTGGAGA
>JAGRJL010000365.1:0-6839 GCA_020442775.1 Lysobacterales bacterium
CCTCGGCGTTGACCACCATCGGCGCCCGTGCGCCGAGCCCGTGCTGGATCAGAAACTTCACCTCGGCCAGCTGCTCAATGGTATTGATCCCCAGGTCTCCCAGGTGATCCTCGCCGATATTGGTCACCACGCCGACGTCTGCCTGGCGAACCTGCAATCCGCGCCGGAGCAGCCCCCCTCTGGCCGTTTCCAGCACCGCTGCCGTCGTTGCCGGGTGGCGCAACACCGCGCGCGCGCCGCCAGGGCCGGAATAATCATCGCGATCGAGAATCTCATCGCCGATCTGCACCATGTCGGTGGAGCAAAATCCCGGCGTGTAGCCTGCCGCCGTCAGTATTCGCACCAGCATCCGCGTCGTCGTGGTCTTGCCGTTGGTGCCGGTCACGATGGCGGTGGGAATCCAGTGCCGGTAGCGCTTCCAGTCAAGGCCGGCCAGATCAGGCACCTGATCGACCGGCCAGCTGTCGCAGCGAGCGCCCTCGCCCAGGCTAAGATCGCCGTCACCCAGCTGCAGCTGTACCTTGCGCCTGGCGGCGGCGTCATAAAGCTTGCGATAGGGCAGGTTGGTCCGTCGTTCCGCACGACGGTTGTAGCGCTCGCCTACTTCAGGCAGCGACTCGAAACGATCGCCCTCAAAGCGCGCCAGCGCCGCATCCCAGCACCATTCGTTCATGTAGGTGGCCAGCATCAGCAAATCCACCGGTGCGCTGATCGCCAGCATCGCGTTGGCGCCCAGGCGCCGGGTCGCAATCTGTTCCTTTTCCCAGCCCAGACGCTGATGCATGCCGCGCATGAAATGGCGCCAGTAACTGATCAGTTTGGACGCCTCTTCTTCCGGCGGCGTCACCTCAATGATCGCTCCCGGCCCCGAAAGCAGCAGACTGGGACCGGTTAGCCGACGCGAGTCGATCAGGTAGGGCAGGGCCATCGCGATGGAACCTCGCCGCTAGTCGCTTTGCTCCGGCGCGATGTAGACCCCGCGCTCATCGGAACGGATCTCGAACTGATCGGCGTCGAAGGCATCCTCACCGTCCAGACTGGGCATGAAGGCATTGGGGTCTTCGGAGAGGTCGGGTTTGCTGCTGGCTACCGAGGCCTCGGGCTTGAAATAGATGATCTGCTTCCAGGTGCGCGCGATCTGGTCGCAGAAGACCATCACCAGATCGCCCGCCCTGGCCGATTCCAGCGCGGTCCTGACCGCCTCCTGCTCATCATCGATCAGGTGAATGCGATCGTCGCTGACGTTCCCGGCCTTCAGTCCCTTGCGCATCAGTTCTGGCACTTCCCCGCGGCTGCGGCCGCGAGTGTGATCATCAGTCTTGCAGTAGTACTCGTCGTAGTGACCGGCCGCCGCGCGGGCCAGATCAACCACATCCTCGTCGCGCCGGTCACCGGGCGCGGCCAGCACCACGATGCGTTTGCCGCTGACCGGCAACTGGTCGGTGAGCTTGGCCATGGCGGCGACACCGTGCGCGTTGTGCGCATAGTCCATGATCACCTTGAACGGGTGCTCGTCGAAAACGTTCATCCGTCCGGGCGCCTGGAAGAAGCTGGTCGCAAAGGTGCGCAGACCGTGTTCGATGTTCTCCCGGCTCACGCCCATGCCGTGGGCCAGCGCGGTCGCGAACATGGCGTTCTGCACGTTGTGCATGGCCCGCCCTTCAAGGGTGGACGGGATCAGGTGGGTCCAGATCAGTGGCGTATGCGAGCCCTTGTCGTAGACCGCCACCATGTGACCGTTCATTCCCTGTTCCAGCACCACCGCACGGCCGCCGGCACGGATGTGCTGACGCACCAGCGGATGACTGGGGTTCATGGTGACGTAGCACAGATGGCGTGCCTGGGTGTGGCCAGCCATCCGCAACACCCGCGGGTCATCGGCGTTGAGTACCGCGGTGTCGGTGGCAATCTCCACGACCGTGCGCTTGACCTCGGCCAGTTCATCCAGCGTGTCGATGCCGCGCAGCCCCAGGTGATCACTCTGCACGTTCAGACAGGCTGCAACGTCGACTCGCTGCACCGCCATGCCGCGCTTGAGCAGCCCGCCACGGGCGGTTTCCAGCACGGCGGCGTCCACCGTCGGGTCACGCAGCACCATGTTGGCCGCGACTGGTCCGGTCATATCGCCAGCCACGGTTAGCTTGCCGTCGATGTAAACCCCATCGGTGCTGGTAAAGCCCACCGTATAGCCGGCCAGCTTGAGGATGTGGGAAAGCATCCGGCTGGTGGTGGTCTTGCCATTGGTGCCGGTAATCGCCGCGGTCGGAATGGTGCTGGGCGTTCCCGGTGGGAACAGCATGTCGATGACCGCCCCGCCGGCGTCTCGTGAGGTGCCTTCTGAGGGCTGCACATGCATGCGGAAGCCAGGCGCGGCGTTGATTTCGCAGATGCCGCCGCCGTGCGTGCGGTAGGACTGGGATATGTCCTCGCTGAGGAAATCCACTCCACAGACGTCCAGGCCGATCGCGCTGGCTGCGCGGATCGCCATCGCGCGGATGTCAGGGTGGACGATATCGGTCACGTCAACGGCGGTGCCGCCGGTTGAAAGGTTGGCAGTCTTGCGCAGGTAGAGGATCTGATCCGGCGCCAGCACGCTGTCGCGGCTCAATCCGGCCTTGGTCAGCGCGTCCTCGGCCTGGATGTCCCACTCCAGCCGGGTCAGCACCTTCTCGTGCCCGACGCCCCGCCTGGGATCGCAATTCACGATCTCCACCAGTTCGGCCACCGTGTGCTTGCCGTCGCCGATCACGTGTCCGGGGACTCGCTTGGCCGCCGCCACCAGCTTGCCGTTGATTACCAGCAGCCGATGGTCAAAGCCCTTGATATAGCTCTCGACCACCACGGTCTTGCTAATTTTGCTCGCGATTTCAAAGGCTTGTGATACTTCATCCGGCGAGCCCAGGTTGATGCATACGCCCCGTCCGTGATTGCCATCGTAGGGTTTGACCACCACCGGGTAGCCGATTCGTTCAGCGACCCGCAGCGCCTCCCGCTCCGAGCGGGCGGTGCGCTGACGCGGGACCGGCAGGCCCAGGTCCTCGAAGATCCGGTGTGCCATTTCCTTGTCGCAGGACAGTTCCACCGCGATGTGGCGGGTTTCGGATGTGATCGTGGCCTGAATCCGCCGCTGGTACTTGCCGTAGCCCAGTTGCACCAGGCTCTGGTCGTTGAGCCGAATCCAGGGAATGCCACGTTTCTCCGCTGCCGCGACCAGACTGCCGGTGCTGGGCCCCAGTTCCCGACGCTGCGCATAGCGGATGTAATCGTCGCGATCGCGCCGCCATTCAAAGTCCGGATCGGCATAGCGCTCGCGCAGCCGGCCGGGCAGCAGCGAATGAATCAGACGCTGGGCCAGACGACTGGCTTCCAGCCCGATATCGCGGTCGCGGGTCTCGAAGACCACGTTGTAGACGCCGTCCTTGCCGGCGCCGCGAGTGCGCCCGAAGCCGACGTCCTGACCGGCGATGTTCTGGATTTCCAGCACCACATGTTCGAACACATGTCCCAGCCAGGTGCCATCGTCTTCGCGCATTCGGCGGACCAGGCCACCGGGCTCGCCGTAGGAGCAGCCGTGTTCCTTGAGTGAGGGCAGGGCATCAAGCAGTCCGTCAATGAAGCCGCTGCCGAGCTTCGCGGTCGGCCACTGTTCCAGTTCTTCCAGATCTATCTGGTGCAGGATGCAGGGAAACAGCGCGTAGCGGTTGGGGCCGACGTAGACGTCCGTGCTCAGAATGCGCATCTGCTATCCCCTGGCAAAAGTCGTCTCGAAGTGTGCCCGAAGGGATCGATGCTGGGTAGGTGCGCGAGGCCGGCGGATCAGTCCGCCGACTTCACCAGCCCGTGGCGCCAGGCAAAGACCGCCGCCTGAGTGCGATCGCTGACCTCCAGCTTGGCCAGCAGATTGCCGACGTGGGTCTTGACTGTGGTCTCGCCAATGCCAAGGCAGTTGGCGATTTCAGCGTTGTTGCGGCCTTCTGCGATCAGCTGCAGCACATCACGTTCGCGCAGGCTCAGCGAGCCGATTGGGTCGTGAGTGCCGTTGTCCCGGGTCATCGACTTGGCGACGCCCTGGGCCAGCACGGTTTCTCCGCGCGCCGCCGCGCGCAGCGCCGAGATCAGACTGTCGGCACCGCTGTCCTTGAGCAAATAGCCTCGGGCGCCGGCATCCAGCGCCGCCCGCGCACGCTGTGGATCGGCCACGCTGGTCAGCAGGATCACCGCAATACCGGGGTGGCGCTGACAAAGTCTGCCGGTGAGTTCCACGCCGTCCATGTCGGGGAGCAACAGGTCGACCAGCGCAACCTCACAGGAACGGCGTTCGGCGACAGCCAACGCCTCCTCGCCGCTGCCTGCGGTTCCCACCAGCTCGATCCCAGGTTCGGTTTGCATGATCGCGGCGAGGCCATCGCGGACCACCGCATGGTCATCGACCAGCAACAAGCGCAGGGGAGCGCTCACCGATTACCGCTGCCCGACCACGCAGTGTCGCTCGCCAACTCGCCCTGAGTCTCTTCCACGAGCAGGAAATGCAGCCGAATGCGGGTTCCCCGATTGCGCGCAGAGCGTACCTGCAGCCGACCCTGCGGGAGACAGTCGGCACGTTCGGCGAGGTGGGTCAGACCGGTGCCGGCGCCATATCGCGGATCAAAGCCAATGCCCTGGTCGCTGACTTCCAGCAGCCAGTGACCATTGCCGCGGTCCTGCAGCAGCACCTGCGCCTGATTGACTCTCGCGTGCCGGGCGACGTTGGCCAGGCTCTCGTCGAGTACTCGCAGCAGTTGTTCGGCGACCGCCGCTTCCGGCTCCGGGCCCGGATCCAGGCGCAGCTTGATTCGCAGTCCGGCCGACATCTGCCAGCGCCGGGCGCGCATGTCCAGGCGGCTGCGAAATGGCTGCAGCGGCACCGGTTCGCTGCGGAATGCGTCCACGACTTCCGCCAGTTCAGTGCGCAGTTCTGCACATAGGCGATCTGCCTCTTCCAGCGCGTCGTGACCCTGGGGACCCAGACTGCGCTTGACGGCGGCAATCTGCAGGCCGAGCGCGAAGGCTTTTTGCTTGGCGGTGTCGTGCAGGTCTCGGGCGACGCGGTGGCGCTCCTGCAGCGCGCCCAGCCGTGCCCGGTCGTCAAGCAGATGGGACAGATCGGCCGCCATGGCATCAAGCTCCACCGAGAGACGGCCGAGTTCATCGCCACGGCGTTCATCGATCCGCTGATCCAGGTCCCCGCGGCGCCAGGCTGCCACCGCCTTGCTGATGGCGTTCAGGCGTCGCACCAGATAAAGGCTGAGCAGCGCACTGCCGGCCAGGGCCAGCAGCACGCCAGCGCTCAACAATACCCGCCATTCGAAACTGCCCGAGTAGAGCAGGCTGAAGCCGGGACGGGGGACGTCCAGCTGTAACTCCAGGGTCATCTGCCGGCCATCGCTGGTCGGCAGGCTTGCTCGCGAGGTGGCGCTCAGGCGTTGCTCGTCGGCCTCACTGTAAAAGTGACCGCTGCGCGCCAGTTCCGCGCCGGCACCATCAAGCAGGCGCAGGCCCAACGGCTCCTCGGAGAGCTCCAGCAGGACGTGTCCGGTGCCTGGCGCAAATCCACCGCGCGCACGCTCCAGCAGCAGTCGGTGCCGGTCCAGGCCCAGCGCCAGCGCCCGCTGATCCGGCCAGTCCTGGATCAGATCATCGGCAATCCGCGAGCTGGCTTGATTAAGCGCGCCATCGGCGAGCGCCTGCTCGAGAATCGCGGCCTCACGCTGCAGCACCCAGTAGTCGGCCAGCGCCAGCGCGGGAATGATCCATAGCAGGTGCAGCAACACCAGCTTGGCGGCCAAGCCTCGAAATATCGGAGAAAGACGCATGCGCTGCTCGCCAGGGCAGATTAGATTGACCGCCCATGTTAACGAGTGCGGGGCGGCTAGCGGAAGCAACCGGTGGCCAATTGCCTCGTCCTAACCCTGTTCGACCGTGAATTCCGCGTGACGCGCTTGAGTTGCACCAGATGATGCCCATCTAGTCGCCTGGCCGGTGTGAGCGAAATCTCATCCGGTGGTGGCGACGACGGGGGTGGCTGGTGCATGAGTTCCAGTTGCTTGTGGCATACTTATCGGCTTGCCGGCGGCTGCGATTGCCGTCTTAACTGGAACAAATCATGGATTTCTTCATTTCAGCTGCTCATGCTCAGGCAGCCGGCGGACAGCAGCCCAGTATGTGGCCGTCGCTGATCATGCTGGGCATTTTCTTTGCGATCTTCTACTTCATGCTGATTCGTCCGCAGCAAAAGCGGGCTGCCGAGCACAAGAATCTGGTCTCGGCGCTCAAGCGGGGCGACGAAGTGATCACCAACGGCGGCGTTGCCGGCAAGGTGGAAGAGGTTGGCGAGTCCTTTCTGAGCGTGGAAATCGCGCAGGGGGTCAGCGTCAAGATCCAGAAGCATGCCGTCTCCGTGGTCCTGCCCAAGGGCACCCTCAAAAACGCTTGAGCGACTGCATACAAGGTCGCAGGTAAACACCCATGATCGATTACCCTAAGTGGAAACTTGGGATGCTGGCGGCGGTGCTGCTGCTGGCCATCCTCTACGCACTCCCGAATATCTTCCCGCAAGAACCCGCGGTGCAGATCAGCGCCGGTCGCGGCGTCACCATCGACTCGGTACTTGAGCAAAGCGTGACCGGCAGCCTGCAGGGCCGGAACATTGAGTACAAGAGCATCGAGATCGAAGACGGTCGCCTGCTGGCGCGGTTTGCCGACACCGAGACCCAGTTGCTGGCGGCAGACGCGATCAAGGCTGACTTGCGCGAAGACGGCAAGCAGAACGACTACATTGTCGCGCTGAATCTGGCGTCCAC
>JAGRJL010000365.1:6927-23147 GCA_020442775.1 Lysobacterales bacterium
ACCATCGATCGCGAGTACAACCGCTACGTCGACGACCTGCGTGCAGCGCTGCGCGAAGCCAAGATCGACTTCGTCTCGGTGGATCGGGCAGGGGACGAGATCGACATCGAACTCGCCGACCAGGAGGCCGCCAGTGCGGCCGAGGCGCTGATTCGCCGCCAGAATCCCGAACTGCGGGTGAGCCCTGGCGCCGATTTGTGGCTCAAGGTCGAAGTGCCCTCGGAAGTCATCATCAAGGTGATGAACGATGCGATCGGTCAGAACCTGGCCACTTTGCGTAACCGAATCAATGAGCTGGGCGTCTCCGAGCCGGTGATTCAGCAGCAGGGTTCGGAGCGGATCCTGATCCAGCTGCCCGGTGTGCAGGACACTGCCCGCGCAAAGATCATTCTTGGCGCGACCGCCACCCTGGAGTATCACGCGGTGGACGAGGGCGTGGATGTTCTGGAGGCCGAGCGCACCAAGAAGGTGCCCTTCGACTCCAAGCTGTATTACCGCCGCGACGGATCACCGGTCGTACTCAAGAAGCGGGTGATCGTCTCTGGTGAGCACATGGTCAACGCGCAGAGCGACATCGATCCGCAGGGCGGTACTCCGATGGTGTCGGTCAAATTGAGCAGTTCCGGCGCCCAGCGGATGCTGGACTTCACCGAAGACAACGTCGGCCGCGGCATGGCAGTCGTTTTCATCGAATCCCGCCCGGAAACCCGCATCGTCAATGGTGAAGAGGTCAAGACCACTCGCACTACCGAAGAGGTGGTCAGCGTGGCGACCATCCGCGGCGTGTTCGGCAAGAACTTCCAGACCACCGGTCTGGACAGCAAGGCCGAAGCAGACGAGCTGGCGCTGCTGCTGCGCGCAGGTTCTCTGGCGACGCCGGTGGAAATCGTGGAAGAGCGGGTAGTGGGCCCCAGCCTGGGTCGCGACAACATCGAGCGCGGTATTACCGCAGTGATGATCGGTCTGCTCGCGGTGATGGTGTTTGCGGCGATCTACTACAAGGTCTTCGGCGTGGTCGCCAACGTGGGTCTGATGCTGAATCTGGTCTGCCTGCTTGCAGTGCTGTCGATCCTCGGAGCAACCCTGACCATGCCCGGTATTGCCGCCATCCTGTTGACCATGGGTATGGCAATCGATGCCAACGTGCTGATTTCCGAGCGTATACGTGAGGAACTGCGCAACGGGAATACCCCGATGGCCAGCTTGAAGTCCGGCTATGAGAAAGCCTGGTCGACCATTCTGGACGCCAACATCACCACCCTGATCGCCACCATCGCGCTGATCGCCTTCGCCTCCGGACCGGTGCGCGGATTTGCAATCACACTGTCGGTGGGGCTGCTGACCACCATGTTCACCGCGGTCATGGTGACCCGGGCGATCTTCGCGTTGCTCTATCGCAACCCCAAGAAGCTCAAAGCGCTGTCGATCTAGGGCGGAAGGACGAAAACAATCATGGAACTATTCAACCCCAACGCCAATCTGCCGTTCTTGTCCTGGCGCAGGATCAGCATGACCATCAGCATCGTTGCAATGGTGCTATCGATCGCGCTGCTGGCGACTCAAGGCCTCAATTTCAGCCTCGATTTCACCGGCGGTACGCTGCTTAACGTCAAGTTCGAGCAGCCGGTGGAAGCCGCCGACGTGCGCGATCCAATGGAGCAGGCGGGCTACTCCAACTTTGTCATTCAAAGCCTCGGCGGTACCACCGAATGGAGCATCCGCATCGGCGCCCAGGCCGACAGCGAAGCCAATGACCAGTTGACCAACGAGGTGATGGCGGCGCTGCAGTCGCGCCATCCGGAGGCGCAACTGGTGCGTAGCGACTTCGTTGGGCCTCAGATCGGCGAAGAATTGGCCAATGACGGCGTACTGGCCGGCACCTTCGTACTGATCGGGATCATGATCTATATCGCGATCCGCTTTCAGTGGAAGTTCGGTCTGGCCGCCATCGCCGGTGAAGTCCACGACGTGATCATCGTGCTCGGCCTGCTGAGCCTGCTGCGCACCGAGTTCGATCTGACGGTGATGGCTGCGGTGCTGACCGTGGCCGGTTACTCGATCAACGACAAGGTGGTGGTGTTCGACCGGGTGCGCGAGGTCTTCCGCGCCACTCGCCGTCAGAATCCGGAGGAAGTGCTGGATCGCGCGATCAACAACACCATGTCGCGTACCTTGATCACCGGCCTCACCACCGCGATTGCGCTGTTCGCGCTGTTTTTCCTGGGTGGCCCGACCGTGCACGGCTTTGCCGAAACCGTTCTGTTCGGGATCCTGATCGGCACGCTGTCGACGATCTTCTTCTGCGCGCCGATTCTGCTTTACCTCGGAACCGACAAGCAGGACCTGATTGTGCAGAAAGCTGACGATCCGGAACTCGCTGCGCGGCCCTGAACAAGCCTCAGGCTCGACAAGAACGCCCGGCATGTCCGGGCGTTTTTTGTGGCGAGCCGGTGGCCTACGCGCCTCGGCCGCTCACCAAAAAGCTGCTGGCAACGCTCAATCCCGCCGTGGTCAAGACCACTGACGACTGCTGATGCGTATCGATCCAGCCCATATCACGGCAAAAGGCGATACCCACCCTGAAATCCCGTGAGCGATTCAAGCCGAACCACTGCCGCAACGCCCCGATCGGGAGGGCTTCCTGCGGGGGGATTTCATGAGCCACGATCACCGAAAGCACCTCGCAGGCCAATTTCTCGTCATCGTCCCCGGCCAAATCGGCTTTCCGCTCATCGAAATCTCCCATGTCAGTCGTCCGTCCATTGGTTTCTTGAGGCGGGGCAGAATCTGGCACGGCTTCGTTACGAAATCGCGGCGAGGGAGCTTGGCCCAGTGCTCAGTCCGCCTATGGAAGCGCTGGATCGGCTGAGCCTGAAGGTGCATGGCAGAAGCATTCGCGGAGCCGGGTTCCTGTGGAGATCTATCTTGAGACTGGCGATCTGCGGTGAATCGCCATCTTCGTGTCGTAATGCATCACCCAGGGGAGGGGCCTGGGCGGATATCCGACTGGGCCACACGGCGACGCCGCGCCCCGACCCGGACACGCCGTGGATTCTCCTCGGAGGTCCCGCGCAAGTGAGCGCAGCGCCGGATAGGTTGAAGACAGAGATCCAGGTCGTCAGGATGAACCTTTACTGCAGGAAGGGGATGGACTATTGCTGCAGGAAGATCTGCAGAAAGCGTTCGTCCTTTCTGTGCAGTGACGGGCGCCCGTGAATCTGTGTAGGTCTGACACTCCTCTGCATCCTTCCTTCAGGACTTGGCCAGAGCCGCGCAAGCGCCTCAATCAAGGTGCTTCGCCTTATGTCGAAGCGTCGGCACGTCACTTCCCCTAGGCCTCTGCGGCGCCCCGGCTAGGGCAGTGTCGATCAAGTTTGCTGCTGCGGGATCTAATAAGCTAATGCGAATTTCGAAGCGCTTCGATTACCTCAGCGCCCACCCAGTAGATGTCGACGGCGGGTGCCCCGCTATCGGATACTTCTCTTCGATCAAAGACAAGAAATCGCCCATCAGGTGAAATGCTCGCATAGTTTTCGGCGGCAGGCGTATTTATCTTTTCGCCCAAATTTATGGCTGGACCCCATGTACCATCAGTCGAGCGAAAACTGATATAAAGGTCAGATGAACCAAATCCGTCATTTCTTCTGCTATCGAAGATGATATAGGACTCGTCTGGGGCAACGAAGGGGTGTGCGTTGTAGCTGCCCCGTGCAAATTGTTCGCCCAGAGACCTCGGCTGTTCATAAACACCATCTATTAATCGTGAATATCGCAACGGCGCGTCAAGTTTCGGCGTGAAGGTATCGAAATAGTAAGTACCGTTGGAAGAAGCTGAAATCCGCATGATATCTAGATCGTCGAAAGGTGCGCCCAAGAGATTCGGTGCAGACCAGCCCTCGCTGGTGCGGGCTATGAATCGTGTCTTTAGGTAAATGGTCCTGCCATCAGGGGAAATGGATGGTTCGCTCACCCCTTTCTTGACGACGGACTCTCGCCACGCATTTTCCTCATATTCAATGACCATCAACGAATTGGATTGCGAACTGGTTCCATTGGGCCTTCGAATGAAATAAAAAGAATTCATGCTTGACCCAAACATGCCTTCAATTTCACGATTTGTCTGTGTATTGACAATCCCGGGGGCAAAAATCTCGGGCGTTGAGCCTGGTGGTCTCACACCGAATACAGTGTCGCTACCGGAAGGCGATGCTTGTTCAAGATCCTTCGAAGCCAAAGCCAATAGTGGGAAAATTAACCAAAGTGAAATACAAAGACGCATCATGAGAATATCCAGATTCAACGAACGTGGCCAATGAACCGATGCGGGTTGATCGAGCCTTGCCGCATCTCAGGCCCGCTAGCCTCACTGCGGTAACTCTGTGCTGTGACGAGGGTGAAGTCGTGCAGCGCCTCGGGTCCGCTGTTCGGGCTATACCCAGCGCCTGACACGACGTTTGTACCTCGCATACTCCTCGCCAAAAAGCCGATGCAAATAGCGCTCTTCGCGATCAATGGTGAGGCGTCCCACGGCGACGACGAAGGGTACGATCATGATCACGGCCCAGCCATTTCGGAAAACCAGCGCCAGACCGAGAAAGACGCCAATCATTGCCAGGTAGATTGGGTTTCGGCTGTATCGGTAGGGGCCAGCTGTTACCAGTTGAGTGCTCGGCCGACTGTGATCCGCGGTCGTTTTGTGTTCCCGCAAGCAGTGCTGGGCCCACACCAAAAGTGCGCCGGCGGCCACAGTCAAGACTCTGCCAATGCCGACTGCGTGGTCGTCCAACGGAAGTTGAAGCGGCATCAGCCAGTGAAGCCCGAAGCTTGCGATGGCCCAGAGCAGCATGCATCGATTCGGGTGAACTGCGGAAGACGGGTTGGCGTCCACGGGAATGCTTTGGTGGCCGGGAGCCCTTGATTATCTATGCGCCATTGCGAGTAGAAACCCCCAGTCTGGCCTAGTTGCTATACATTTAGTGTATCTTTGTCTAGTAGCCTGGCATTTCGGGTGACGAATCAGGGGAGCAAGGAGCGGTCTGTGGGAAATCTTCTCGCTTGGATTCGATGTTTTGTGCGGGTCGCGGAAGCCGGGTCCTTTAGCGTTGTGGCACGGGAATTGGCCACCACGCAGCCGACCATCTCGCGTCAGATCGCCGCACTAGAGGCGCATCTGGGTAGCCTGCTTCTGCAACGCAACTCGCGGGGGCTGTCTCTGACTGACGACGGGGCGACGTTCTATGCCCAGGCAGTACGCGTGTTGGAAGCGCTTGATGACGCCCAGCAGGCGGTGGGTGATCGCGCGCTCGAGCCCAGCGGGTTGCTGAAGATGGCATGTCCAACCGCCTTTTCGCGGATCCACATCGCGCCCAGACTGGAGCGGTTCCTGCGGCAGCATCGTCGAATTCGGATTGAACTCGTCATGGGCGAGGTTTTTTCGGACCTGATAGAAGAGGGCCTGGACCTGGCCGTACGTATCGGCGAGTTGAGCGATCCCGGTTTGGTTGCCAGGCCCCTGGGATACTCAGAGCGGATCACCTGCGCTTCTCCCGCCTACCTTCGGCGACACGGCGAACCGTTAAAACCTGCCGATCTCGCTGATCATGAGTGCCTACTTTTTACTCGAATTCATCCTCCCAACCGATGGTCCTTTGCGCACGAGGGCCGAACGGAGACGGTCAACGTTGACGGACGTCTGCGCAGCAACAACTCCGAAGCTCTGCGGATTGCCGCGACGGATGGGTTGGGAATCACGATTCTGCCAACGTGGCATTTTCAAGGTGAACCGGCCAAGGCAGGCTTGACCCGAGTACTTCAATCGTTCGAGCCAATGCCGCTGCCAATTCACGCTGTCTATGCATCGCGTCGATTCGTCGCACCCAAGGTGCGCGCGATGATCGACTTCCTGGTGAAGGAGTTCGCCAGCGAATCGAGTTTGCAGCGTGGGCAGTGGCGAACAGGGTAGTCGGTCGAGGTTTTTTCCCGGGAGCGAACCAATCCCGCCTTGATGTGAAGGGCTATGGTGAGTCAGAGTTCGTGCCGATCCGGGGGAGTACCAATTGCCATGGACTTCGTCGCTGTAGAAAGGTATGAAAACTTCCTATACCAGGACAACTTGGCTAGCCAGCATTCGATCTACGGCTGGTTCGGGTGGTTCAATGATTTGACATAATACACATTAGACGAAGTAAGAGATGTTAGGACGGACGAGCGGGCTCAGGCGTGTGCGCCCGCCTTGTGGCCAACCGTGCGCACCGACTTGCGCAATGGCCAGTTGTGCCTGCTCTGGACCGATGAGCTCAGCATCAGCCGGTACATCAATGCCGCCAATGCCCAGCAAATGCTCACGGTCCACAGGTCGTGGCTGAGAAAGTGTGCACCGCGCAGTTGCTGGCTGATGCCGAATACCAAACCCAGGGATAATCCAAAGCCCAGCGCGGGCAGCCGCCACTGCGGTCGGATCGCGAGTGCGGCGAAGTACAGCGAAACCCAGGCGTAGCCAGCGCCGGAGTGTCCGGCCGGCCAGCAGACGCCGGCCCCCATGCCTGCTGGTCTGGATTCGAATAGTCCGATCAACGGACGGTCACCGCCGTATCGGACCAAATCCCAGGGACAGTCCATGTGGGTCAGATGCTTGAGCGAACTGACCATGGTGTTCGACAGCGCGGCACAGATCAGCAAGTAGAGCAAGGTCTGTGAGAGCAGTTCCAAACCAGTGCGACGGCGCACGGTCAACCAGGACACCAGTAACGCGAGCCAGAGCAAAATGCTGAAGTTGCGCCCGCCCTTGTGCAGGATCGCTTCGGTCAGCGTGTGATCTCGCAGCAGCCACCGACCACCTTCGAGGGCGTAGAACCAGTCGGCGACGAACTGATCGAGGCCAGAACTGGCGCAAAGCCAGGCTGCGGGAATCAGCAAGGTCAGAGGCAACAGCGGATAACGGGCCAACAGCGGAAGCTGGCTAGAGGAAATTGATTGCATGGCACGGAGCACGTTGAGTATGCGCACATGCTGCCCGCTGGCACTTAGCGATGGCTTAGGCTTTTCTTTAGCTTGCGTTAAGACGGGAACTGACTGCTGGGCGCCGCAAAGCCCTCGCCCGAGGCTGGCACCGCCTTGAACTCAATGACAAAGGCGGCTCCGTGCGCGTGTTTTTCGTCGTAACGGATGCTCGCATCCATAGCGCCCAAAAGGGCCCGGACAATCGCCAGACCGAGCCCGGCACCGCCCAGGCGGCGATTGCGCGATTTCTCTCCACGATAAAGCCGCTCAAAGATATGCGGCTGATCCTCCGGCGCGACGCCGGGGCCGTTGTCGGACAGGTGCAAAGATATGCGTTCACCCTTGCGATAGCCGAGTACCCGAATCCTGAGCCCTTGATCACGATGGCGCTTGGCGTTCTCCAGCAGGTTGCCAAACACCTGACGCATGCGCTCGGGGTCTGCCTGAACCCACAGTTTGGGCGGGATGCTGGTTTCCAGATCGGCCGCATGGCGCTCGGCCAGCGGAACCAGCGTCTCCTGGATCAGTTGATCCAGATCGATCGGCTGCAGGTCGGCCTTCAGCTGACCGCTGTCGCTCTGGGCCAGCTGTTGGAAATCGCTGACCAGGCGCTCCAGCACCGCCAGCTCTGCCCTCATCTGCCCGACAAATGCGCAATCGGCCGCCACCATGCCCTCGCCCAGCGCCTCCATCTGCATGCCCAGATTGGTCAGCGGCGTTCGCAACTCGTGCGCGATGTCGGCGACCAGCCGGCGCCGGATGCTGGCGTTCTCTGTGAGCGTTTGCACGGCGCGATTGTAGGTATCGAATAGAACGCGAAATTCGCTGGCCCGATGTGGCTTGATCGGTCGGTGGCTGACGCCGGCTGCCAAGCCGGCGACCGCCGTGGTCAACTGATCGATGGGACTGAGGGCGCGCCGCATCAGCAGCCAGGTCACCAACCCGGTTCCAAGCAGAATCAGCGCCAGTCCGGTCAGCGTTGATCGCCACACTTCGTCGGCAAATTGCCGCCCCGCCTGTTCGCTGGGACCCTCGGGCAGCGCCAGCAGATGAGCGAAGACCGCGCCCTGATGACTCAGCGGCAGGGCGTTGGTGGTCAGCAGCAGTTCCACTTCGGTGACGATGGCCGTATCGGAGGCCATGTGGCTTCGCAGGGTCCACTGCAAGCCTTCCCGCTCGGCGCGGGCCCCTGCCAGATCCTCGGCACTGCTGCAGCGGACCAAGCCTTCAAGATCGACCACGGCCGCTGGGATGGCGGCTTGCCGCAACATCAACTCGACGCTGGACCACCCCCCTACCCCATAGGCGCTGGCGAGTGAGTCAGCCAACTGATTGAATTGACTGTTATCTTGCGGCGAGGCTTCGCGCTCCACCTGGTATTCGACGAAGGTCTTGCTGACACCGCAGTAGTGGATCCACTGCACCAGCATGAAGGCGATCAGCACCACCCCCAGGGTAAGCGCGGTCATTCTAGCGACCAGGCTACGAAGCATCGCGGTCGTACAACCGGTAGCCCACGCCCGGTTCCGCGTGAAGGTACCGCGGTTCCCCCTTGGGTTCCCCGATCTTTCGCCGCAAGCTCCAGACATGAGTGTCTACGGTCCTGTCGCTGCCGACGTAGTCGGGTCCCAATACCCGGTCGATCAGCTGACTACGTGTGTAGACCCTGCCCGGGCTTGCGATCAGCGCCTCAAGCAGATCGAACTCGGATCGGGTCAGCCGCAGTGACTGTCCCGCAACCCCTGCCTCGCGGCTCCGAGAGTCCAGCCAGAGGTCCCCTACCCTGCGAATCGGGTCGGTTGCTGCAGCTGACCGGTTCCGCTCCAGGCACAACCTGATTCTGGCCAATAGTTCGCGACTTCTGAAGGGTTTGCAGACATAGTCGTCAGCACCGCTTTGCAGGCCCTCTACAACATCATCCTCGCTGACTCTGGCAGTCAGCATCAGTACCGGAGGGCCACCGCTTGCTCTGATCCGCTTGCACAGCTCGATGCCGTCGACGTCCGGCAGCATCAGATCAAGCAGCACCAGGGCCGTCTGCTGGTCGATCGCGGCAATTGCCTCGCTTCCTCGTTCGACTCGAACCACGCGATAGCCGGCGCTGGACAGAAACAGCATCAGCATCTGCGCGGTGGTGTCGTTGTCTTCGACTACCAGTATGGTGTCAACACCGGATGCCATTGCCCTCCTCCGCCAATTGGGTCAGTCGCGCTGTTCCACCAACTGCCGCAGGGCCTCCGATAGCGACTGCAGCAGGGCGCCATGGCCGTTTCCATTGCTCAACATGATCGCCTCCCGGCCCTTTCCATCGAAAACATGGAAATAGTAATAGCCGCGGTCGGAGCCGCCGATCCCGATGGCCGGCTGACGATAGTGCGTTGCCCAGGGTTGTTCGAGTACCCCGGAGCGCATGTAACGGTAGAACGCGCGCATGTCGGCGAGCGTGGAATACATGCCGCCGCTGCCCATGACCAGCCAGGAGGTCGGCCCCCAGTTGGGCGGAATGTTGGGCAGTCCCACTTCGCTGGGCCCGGCGCCGACTGCGAAGTCTTCCAAAGTGAAAGTGCCGTGTTCCCCGTAAAACCCGGTTCGACCCATCCCGGCGGGGCCCAGGATCCGCTCGCGGAGAAACTGACGGTAGCTCATGCCGCTGACTTCCTCGATCAGGACGGCGAGCAGTCCGAAAGCGGCGTGGGAGTGCGCCTCGTCAGTACCCGGAGCAAAGCGCAAGGGCGTGTGGAGCATGCGCCTGAGCGCTTCCTCCCGATTGACCCAGGCCAGATCAGCATCCCAGTCGCCTTCATTATGAAAGAAGTCCGGCAACCCGGACTGCCCGTTCAACAGCTGCGCCACCGTGATCGAAGACTTGTCGGCGGGAACCGACGGCAGGTGCCGATCGATACGGTCGTCCAGGGAGAGCCCGCCTTCCTGCGCCAGAATCAGGATGCTGGCGGTGGTGAAGTCGATCGGTGTGGAGCCAATACCGAAGATGGTGTCAACACGATTGCGGGTGCCCAACGCCGGGTGGGCGGCGCCGTAGCCTCGTTCCAGCATGGGTTTGCCATCGTTGTAGATCCCAACGACGCCGGCGAATCCCGAGTCTGCGCTCAGCTTGTTCAGGCTGGCATCGGGGTCGGGCTGCAGTGACACTTTCGGCAGCGATTCACCTGCCCGGAGCTTGAGATCTTCGATCGCATAAGGGGGCTGTGGCTGCAGGGCTATCAACAGCTCCCAGCGCTGCTGACCGTGCAGTTCCATCAGCGTACCGGCAGCGCGCTCGCTCAGCATGATGGCGCCAGCATCGGCAACCGCCTGCTGAATTCGGCGGTAGAGCTCAGTGCGTTGGGAGGGCTCATGGCGCTGCAGAAATGCCGGACTCATCCGCGCGGAAAAATGCGTCTCCAGATGATCGGCGGGCAGCGCAGCCGAGGCTTCAATCGCCGCGATATGCGCCTCCATCGCATCCTGTCTGGACCCGGCAGCGTCGGCCGAGTTGCCAAGCAGCAGCGCCAGCAGAAGGATCAGCTTTGGCAACCCTTTGGCCCATCGGTGAGATTTTGGCATCGTTCGCTCCAGTTGAGTTTGCGTAGCGAAGCCTGCCTGGCTGCTGTCAAGATCCGATCAAGGTGCGCTCGCAGTCTGCAAATGACTGAATCGAGGTGAACAATTAGGGATTTATACAGATTGGATTTTGGCTGGAAGCTCAAGCGGAGTAATCTGCAAGTTCGCTAGCGGGTGGGCGTGGGAGGGGGAATGCCACAAATTCTGCTGATTGAGGCCTCGGCGACCCGTCGGCGGGCGCTGACGACCATGCTCGCTGGCAAGGGTTTCGAGCTGAGCGTACTGCCCAGCTATTCGGCTGCTCTTGAACTGCTGGCCAATCCGCAGCAGGCCACCTGCGAAGCAATCGTCGTCAGCTGGCCGGAATATTCTGACCACCGGGCGGACGATCTGTTTGCGATGCTGCGGGCACGCGCCTGGCAGCAGATTCCGGTCCTGGTGCTGGCTGACTCTACCGATGGTGGCGCGGTTAACTGGCTGATGAAGCGCTCCGCCAGCGCCTTGCTGCTGTGGAGCGATTATTCCGATGCGCCTCAGGCACTGACCAAGCTGCTCAATCCCAACGTGGAAGTGGAAGCCGAGGTTACCGACCCGTCCCACCCGGAACTGCGGGTGCTGTTCGTGGATGACTCGCCGACGGTCCGAGTGGCCTTCAGGCGGCTGTTGACCAACGAAGGGTTCAAGGCGGAGGTGGCGGCCAGTGCCGAGGAGGGCTATGAAAAGGCGATGCAGCAGCCCTTCGATATCGCAATCGTCGACTACTTCATGCCCGGCGACAATGGTGCGGTGCTGGTGCGCAAGCTGCGCGACAACCCCGCTACCTCGACCATCCTCAGCTCGATCATCACCGGCACCTATTCGGACCGGGTGATTACCGAATCGCTCAGTGCGGGCGCCGTCGAGTGCATGTTCAAGTCGGAGGCGCGAGAGCTCTTTCTGGCGCGATTGCGATCGTTGTCCAGAACGGTGACCGACCGGATGGCCATCGATAACGAGCGGCGTCGCCTGCACGGCATCCTGAACTCGGTCGGTGAAGGGGTCTACGGGGTTGATCCGCGCGGCAACATCCAGTTCATCAACCCCGCCGCGCTGGATTTGCTCGGCTATCCGCTGGATATCGATCTGCAGTCCAAAAATGCTGCAACCCTGATTCACTATGCTTTCGAGGATGGTACGCGAATCCCCCGGCAGGCCTGTTTCCTGAGTCAGTGCTACCAAAACGGCAACCAGGTATCGGCCTGGCAAACCGTCTTCTGGCACCAGAACGGCTACGCGATCCCGGTCGAATGTACGGTCTACCCGCTGGACATCGACGGCCGACGAGAAGGTGCGGTAGTCGCCTTCCGCGACGTCTCCCAGCGGCGAATCCTTGAGGAAGAGCTACGCTGGGCCGCCAGCCACGACTCGCTGACCAAGCTGCACAACCGCGGTCACTTCGAGTTGGCGCTGCAGCAGGAAGTTCAAAGGCTGCGGCGTTCCGATCAGCAAAGCCTGCTGCTGTTCGTCGATATCGATCGCTTCAAATATATCAATGACACGGCAGGCCACAGCGCTGGTGATCAGCTGCTGGTTGAATGCAGCCGCAGACTGAAAAGTCGGCTGCGCCAGTCGGACAGCCTGGCCCGCATGGGCGGCGACGAATACGCTCTGATTCTGCGCAACGTCGGCGGTGGTGATATCACGCTTATCGCGGACGAGTTTAGAAAATCGCTGTGTAATGAAGTGTTTAGCTACGGCGAGAAGAGCTATCGGATCACCGCCAGCGTCGGTGTGGCAGTGATGGACAGGGCCAGCGTCTCGCCCAGCGATGTGATGGCCAATGCCGACATCGCCTGCCATATCGCCAAGAATCTGGGCCGAAATCAAATCCACGTGTACAGCGCGGACAACGATGAGCGGGCCAGCATGGATGTCGAGCTGAATTGGTCTGCGCGCCTGGAAGAAGCGCTCAAGCACAATCTATTCGTACTCTGCTTCCAGCCGATCATGCCGTCGGTTGCAGTGGAATACGAACATCTGCCACAGCAGGACGGGGCGCTGTGGAATCGATATCTGCGCAAGAGTGCGGGCAAGAAGGTCTACTACGAAGTGCTGCTGCGGATGCGCAGCGCGGAGGGTGAATTCGTCGCGCCCAACGCCTTTCTGCCGACCGCAGAGCGCTACAACATGATGCTGGACATCGACAAATGGGTGATCGATCAGTCCTTCAGAGCGCTTAAGGAGGCCAATGCCGAAGGTGAGCAGATCGGACTGTCGATCAATTTGTCTGCGCAGTCACTCGGCGCCAACGGCATTGGCGGTTATGTCACCGACAAGTTGATCGAGTACAACGTCGAACCTGCGATGGTGACCTTTGAGGTCACCGAAACCAAGGCTGTGACCAACCTCAATGAGGCACGCGAGCTGATCACCCAGTTGCGCGCACTGGGCTGCCGTTTCGCGCTGGATGATTTCGGCTGTGGATTCTCCTCCTTCACCCATCTGAAGCATCTGGACGTTGACTACCTGAAGATCGACGGCAGCTTTACCCAGGGGCTGCTCGATGACCCGGTCGACAAGGCAGTGGTTGGCGCGATCAACAACATCGCCCACTCGGTGGGCAAGCGCACAGTTGCCGAATATGTGGACAAGCCGGAAGTGCTGGACGCTCTGCGCGAATGCGGCGTCGACTTCCTCCAGGGCTACTACATCGGGCGCCCACGTCCGACTCTGAAGCAGGCTTTGCCGCAGCTGGAAGTAGTGGACGACAGCAAGCTCAGGTCGCCCAACTACGCGCAAGTCGGTTAGGGATGGTTTGCATTCAAGCGACTGAATGGCGGCCGCGTGTCCGGCACTGAGCCGTCGATCCTGTGGTACGACCTGGAAACCTTTGGCGGCGATCCCGCAGCGGATCCAGTTGCCCAGGTTGCCTGGTGTCGCACTGATCTGGCGCTGCGCCCGCTGGCTGAGCCCACGTCGCTGTTTTGCCGACCGCCCTGGTTTTGTTTGCCGGATCCCGAAGCCTGTCTGATTACCCGAATCACACCGCAACAATGTGTCGCGCAAGGCGTCAGTCAACATCACTTCACCAACCAGTTGCTGGCCGAATTGAGCCAGCCGGAAACCACCAGCGCCGGCTACAATGTTATTCGCTTCGACGATGAGTTTGTCCGCCACCTGTTGTGGCGGGAGTTGCTTGATCCCTACGCCCGCGAGTGGCAGAACGGAAATCAGCGCTTCGATCTGCTCGACGCGGTTCGGATGACCTATGCGCTGCGACCTGAAGGGATCCTCTGGCCGGTTCGCGATGACGGCCTTCCCAGCTTCAAGCTGGAGCAACTGGTGCTGGCCAATCAGCTGCCGCAGCCGCGTGCACATGATGCTGCCAGTGACGTCGAAGCCACCATTGCGCTGGCAAGGCTGCTGCAGGAAGCGCAGCCGAAGCTGTTTGCCTGGACTCGGCGAATGGCCGACAAGCAGGTCGTGCGGGAACTGCTCCGATGGGATCCGGCGACACCGGTGATCCACGTTTCTGGTCGCTATTCGGCCGAGCGTGGCTGCCTGGCCATGGTGCTGCCGCTGGGGCGTCATCCGCGTCAGGCCAACAAGGTGGCGGTGTTTGACCTGGACCAGGATCCGCAGCAATGGTCTGACCTGGATCAGCAGCAGCTCAGCGAACGGATCTTTGCGCCGAGGACGGTCCAGTTGGAGCGGCCCGGAGTCAAGTTTGTCCATGTAGGGCGCTGCCCGATGCTGGCGCCCGTGTCGGTGCTCGCAGCCAGCGACACTCAGCGTATCGGGCTGAATCCGGAACGATGTCAAGCGCACGCCAGACAGCTGGACGAACGCCCGGAGCTGAAGCAGCGGCTGCTCCAGGCGCTGGCGCAGGAACGCGACTGGGACAGCGACCAGCCTGGTGATCCAGAGTCCGAACTTTATGCCGGTTTCGTTTCGCCAGCGGATCGATCCAGGCTACTTGCCGTTCGCGCTGAACCCACTGCTGCCCTGCCCCGCTTTGAAGACCCGAGGCTGGCGGAACTGGCGTGGCGCTGGGTCTCCAGGGTCACCGGCGAAGATAATCAGGGAGATCGGCAGCGCTGGCAGGCGCTGGCCTATGCGCGGCTGTCCGAAGGCTATCGCCGCCAGCCACCCTATGCGCAATGGCAGCAACAGTTGGAGCAACTGATGGTCGACAATCAGCTGGATCGGCAGGCGTTGGGGGTACTTGCGCAGCTGAAGCGCTGGGGGCAGTGCGCAAGCAACGAGGCCGGGCTCACAACCGACGTATCGGAGGAAGCATGAGCAAAGCCTATTTCAGCGAGCAGACTTTCGCATTCCTGCGCGAGTTGAAGGCAAACAACCATCGGGAGTGGTTTCAGGACCACAAGCAGCGCTATGAGAATGACGTTCGCAAGCCTTTTCAACGCTGGCTGAGCGAATTGTCCGAGCGTCTGCCGGAGGTCAGCCCGGAGTTTGTTGCCAGCCCAAAGACGGTTGGCGGCTCGCTGTTCCGGATCCATCGTGACACCCGCTTCAGCAAGGACAAGACCCCCTACAAGACCCACGCGGGTGCAGTCATTTTTCATCAGGATCGTTCCCAACCCGCGCCCTGCTTCTATCTTCACATCGATCCGGAAGGCTGCTTTTTCGGCGCCGGTCTGTATCACCCACCGCCGCCGACGCTGCGCCGGATCCGTGATTTTCTTGTCGACAATCCGTCCGCCTGGATCAAGGCCAGGGACCAGATGCTCAGCGAGGGACTGAGTTTCGGTGGTGACAGCCTGACCCGCCCGCCGCGCGGCTACGATCCCAACCACCCGCTGATCAATGACCTCAAGCGCAAGGATCTGGTGGTCTCGGCGCCCCTGGAGCCGTCGCTGGCAACCTCGGCTGAAGTGTTGCCGTGGTTTCTCGACCGGGTGCGAAGCGCCGCCCCGCTGAACGATTACCTCTGCGCGGCCCTGGATCTTCCCTTCTGAGTGACCTAAAAGGTCAGTTCCTGCCCTGAAAGGGCGGAAACCCCTTGTACCATACTGTTGCGTATGGCAAGATCGGCAGCGTTCGGCCTGGGGAGGCAGAGCGTCAATCACCACGATCTGGGGAGAGCAAGACCGTGATTAGACTTGTACTGACAGTCCTGTTGGGACTGCTGCTATTGGGGATTACTGGACCATCGATCAATGCGGCCACGGGTGTGGCCTTCGTACACGGTACCGGACGGCAAACCAACGCCTACAACGACTACTGGCAGCCGGCTTTCGTGAATTCGGTGCGTCAGGGCCTGTCCAACCAGGCCAACTACGTGGTCATCAACTGCGACTTTGAGCAGTACATGTGGAAAGCCGAAGCGGCTGGATGTCTGGCTGGACAGCTGACCAGCTTCATCAACGCCCGTGGGATCACTGACCTGGTGGTGATCACTCATTCCAACGGCGGCAACGTGATCCGCTGGATCATGTCCAACCCTACCTATGACAGCCGCTACCCGAATATCGTCAGCAAGATCCGCTGGGTCAATGCACTGGCGCCGTCGAGCAAGGGCACTCCGCTGGCCGATGCGGTGATGGCCGGTAACGTGTTCGAGCAGTCGCTCGGCTGGCTCATGGGCTACAAGAGCGACGCGGTGCGGATGCAGCAGGTCAGCTGGATGGCCTATTACAACGCCAACTACCTGTACGGCA
>JAGRJL010000366.1 GCA_020442775.1 Lysobacterales bacterium
TAGTTCATCCCCTTGGCCTGCAGAATGCGGTCCGCATCCAGACGCCCAATCTCCGAAACGGCGCCATCGCAGGGGCTGATCAGCGCCTCCGTGGGAGCATCGAACTGGCGTGCACCAGGCTTGAGAGCGCGCGTAAAGAACGCGTCGAAATGCTCGAAATCCTCAATGTTGGTGATCTCGGCTTCGTCCAGATTGACCTTGAAGCGGCGAACGATGAAGCGGATCAACGCATTCTTGAAGGGTGCGAAACGCCAGCGGGTGAAGCCGCGCACGATCCACGATAGCAGTCGGTGCGGCAGGGTGTACTGCAGCGCCAGCGCCAGGTCAGCGGAGACGCTCACGGCTGTACAGACTCCAGAACCGGCGCCAAATCCTCGACGATCTGGGCCGCGGTATGCGGCGGTCGCAACATACCGATCATCTGCAACTTGGGATTGAACACCAGTATCGACGTGCTGTGATCCACCGTGTAGCTGCCGCCGCCGTCCGCATCGGGCACCTGGTCGTAAACCACGCCCAGAGAGCGCGTCCACGGCAGCAGGATCGAGTGGTCGGCGGTGGCGGCGATGAAATCCGGGTTGAAGAAGTGCACGTAGCGGTCCAGCACCTCAGGGGTGTCGCGCTCAGGGTCTACCGAGACGAACAGAATCTGCGGCTGACGCTCGATCGGCAGCCTGGACCAGACGTTGGCGGCGCTCTTGAGCATCGCCAGCGCGGTGGGGCAGGCGTCGGGGCAATGGGTGAATCCGAAGAAGGCGAGGGTCCAGCGTCCCTTGAGCTGGGTCAGCGGGAAGTCTGCGCCGTCGCTGCCGGTCAGGGTCACCGGATCAACCACTTTGGGCTGTGGGTAGCGCAAAAACTGCCCGGAAGCGGAGACCGGCTGCAGCGTGCTGCCCTCGGGGTTCTGCGGAGCCCAATACAGCTGGCCCAGGTAGGCACCTATGCCAGCAGCGGCCGCTACCACCAGGATCAGCCAGATCGGGATGCCCGGAGGCGATTTTGTGCTTTGCGTCATCGGCGGGAGTATAGCGATCGGCGCCGCACTTGCGGTCAAGGCGGGCTCGATTGAGTCGTGCTCTCTACAGCGGACTGCAGGAAGGCGGTGACCGCCGCAAGGCTGGCCGTTGGCGCCTCCTCATGCGGGACATGTCCCAGCCCCGGGAGCACCACCAGCTGCGATGAGGGAATGTCCTCGGCGAACTTGTGGCCGTCAGCCGGCGGGATCAGGCGATCCTGTTCGCCCCACAGGATCAGCGTGGGGCAAGAGATCTGTGCGGTCCGCTCGCGGTTTGCGGGGCTGCCAAGCCCCTGGCTGAAACGATCGAACAGCGCGCCCCGGTTGCCCTCTCGCAGGCTCAGCTCAAAATAGCGATCGACCAGGTCCTCGCTGACCAGACTGGGGTCGCCATAAACCTGTTCGACGCTGCCGCGAACCAGCGAGCGGGGCAGCAAGTGCTCCAGCAGCGGCCGGGTCCATTCGTGCCGGGCCAGGCGAAAACCGATTGGTATTTCTTGCGGCATGGTGCCGTATCCCGCCGGATCGACCAGCACCAGGCGGTCGGTCTGCTCGGGGTGGGCCAGTGCGAATTCCCAGGCAATCCAGCCGCCCAGGGAATTGCCCACCAGCACCGCTCGTTGGATCTGGCGCTCCTCCATGAGGGCGTGAACGAAATCCACATAGCGCTCGATCCGGTAGTCGCGTTGCGGATCCGGTCCGGTGAGTCCGAATCCGGGCAGGTCCACGCTGACCACCCGCCGCTGAGCTTCCAGTGCGGCGACCCACGGTTCCCAGGTATGCAGGCTGGCGGAGGTACCGTGTAGCAGGACCAGCGGGACCGAATCGGATCTTGGGCCCTGGTCGCGCAGATGGACGCGCATGCCCTGCAGGTCGATGAACTCCGATGGTGCCTGGGCCCAATGGGGCTTGAGCGCTTCGACGGTGCGATCGGATTCCCAGCCCAGCGCGACAACCGCGCACAGACCGAACAGCAGCAGGCCAAGGATCCAGGGCCAGCGACGGCGACGATGGGTCACGAACGATTCTCCAGATTGAGCAGGGCCACGACCGGCGCCAGCTGATCAGCATAGCGCCGCCAGCGCTCCACCGCCGCGGTGTAGATCGGTTGTCTGACCTGCACCGAGCTCGCAGTGGCGACCGGCGACGCATTGTTATGGAAGTTCAGACAAGTCCGGTCCCACGGTAGTTCACAGTGGGCCAGCAGCCGCCTGGCCTGGCCTTCGAGATCGGCCACCACCTGTTCGTAGTGGACTTCCAGGAAGGCGTCACCAAGCAGCTTCGACCAGTGCTCCATCAATTGATCAAAGGATTGCCAATAGCGCGCACAGTCAAGCAGATCGTAGGCGTAGTTGTAATAGGAGAATCCGGTCGCGAACAGCTGCCGGTAGTTGCTCAGGATGGTGTCCAGCGGGTTTCGCCGCAGGCAAATGATCTTTGCCTTGGGCAGGGCTCGTCGGATGATGCCCGCGTAGAAGAAGTTCAGCGGCATCTTGTCGATGAATCGGGGCGTGTGGCCGGTACGCGGGCGGGTGCTGCTGACGTAGGCCTGGCCCAGCTGGGCCGGATCGACACCAGCGGCGGCGCGCAGCGTATCCGGATCCAGCACATGGGCTCCCGGTGTTGCGCTCAGCCGCTTGAGCGCCAGCGAGAAGTGACTGAGCTCGCCGGCAGCGTAGACCTGGGGATGGCTGGAAAGGATGCGTTCGACCAGGGTGGTGCCGGTCCGCGGCATGCCAACAATGAATATCGGCTCGGCGCTGTCGCATCCGCGCCAATCGCGGGTGGCCAATTGCGATGCGCTCTCCTGAGCCGCCTCAAATAGCGCCAGATCCCGGTTGATCTGGTAGTCGAGTTGCCCGCGCTTGCGCGCCTTGCCGCGCGACAACAGGGCGAAACTTTCGGCGTATCGACCTTCATCCTCCCGCTGTTTGGCCAGGGCGTGGCACAGATGGAGTTCGGCGTCGGCGTCGGGCTTGCCGGCGTTCAGCGCTTGGGTCAGCTGGACGCACTGCGCCTCATCGAAAGGCGCCTTGCGCACCTGGGCCAGGGCTGACCAGGCGCTGGCCATCTGCGGTTCGATTGCCAGCGCGGCGCGGTAGGCCGCCTCGGCCCCGGCAAAATCACCGGCAAACTGCAGCGCGGCACCCAGGTTGTAGCGATAGGCTGCCTTGTCCGGATCGGCTGCGACCGCCCGCTGGAATGGCGCAATCGCTTCGCGGTGAGCGCCCGCCCGGGTCAGCACCACGCCCAGCGTGTCCCAGGTCAGCGCGCTGTCGACTTCCGTATCGACGCCGGCCAGCGCCGCTTCCAGCGCTTCCCTGGGTCGGCTGACGGCGAGCAGGAAGCGGCCCTTGTGGGCCAGATATTCCGCCCGTTGCGGTGCGATCGCCAGCGCCCGGTCGATGACTTCCAGCGCCTTGGCGTAGTTGTGGTGATCGGCCGCCAGCATCGCCAGCAGAAAAAAGGCGTCGGCGGTCTGCGGCTGACGCAGCAGCGCCTCGGTACACAGCTGATGGACCCGCCGATAGTCCCGTGCCGCCAGGGCGGCACGGGCATTCTCCAAGCGCGCGGGGACGATCTGTTGACTGCTCATGACCAAAGTCGCGTCGCGAATGGATGCTCAACCAACATCTGTCACCGTGTCCCGAGCCCAGCTGGGCCCTGGACCCTCAACCCTGGGCCCTGCTCCCCTTACAGCTCGAAGTCGTAAATCAGCCGCAAACCGATTTCCCGCGGCCGCAGCACGTCGTGGTAGTAGCGTCGCACGGTCACCGGATCGCCGTTTTCATCGGCTACCGTTTGCACCGATGCACGGGTCGCACGCACGCCGGTGATCGCGTACTTGTCCCACAGGTTCTTGGCATACAGCTGCAGGCTCCAGTTGCCGCCGGTCAGGGTGGCAGAGGCGTTGTGCACCGAGAAGCCGCCCAGGCGTTCGCCATCGGCGCGGCCGCCGGTTCGGGTCAGGATGTCGCCAATGCCGTTCACGCCGTAATTCAGGCGCAGATCCCAGTCGCTGCCAACCACCGTGTCGTAGCTCAGGTACAGACTGCCCTGGACCTCCGGAGAGCCCGGCAGGCGGTCGCCGGCCAGTCCGTCGACGTCGATTCGCGGACCGAATCCGGGCGGGCTGAAGGTGTTGAGCAGCGCCGGAGCGTCCTCGCTGAGTTCGGCCTTGGTGTAGGCGAAGGAACCGCGCAGGCTCAGCGAGTTGCTCAGCAGCGCGTCAAAAGACAGCTCCACGCCGCGGCTTTCTGCGCCGTTGCCGTTGAGGGTGATCGGCAGCGCTGCGTTGTCAGTGGTGCCGGCCAGCTGCGGATCTTCCCAGTCGATGTAGTAGATCGCGCCGTTGATGGTCAGACGCCGATCCAGCCACTGGCTGCGGATGCCCACTTCGTAGTTGGTGGTCTTGTCCGGGAAGTACTGCAGCTCATCGGGCAGACCGCAGGCGATCTGATTGTCCGGTAGCGGATCGGGGCAGGGCGCCACGCCGTTGGAGTTGCCGATCCGGTAGCCCTCGCTGATGGTGAAGTAGCCGAGCAGATCCGGGGTGAACTGATAGGAGGTGTTGAACTTGAACAGCGAGCCGTTGTCGCTCTGCCCGCCCTGCTGGAAGTCCAGGAAGATTTCGGTGGGGCCGGCATCGCCGAAGATTGAGTTGAACAGCGGGAAGTCGACCGCGTCCTGGGTGTCCAGGGTGTAATCGTAGTAGCGCGCACCGACGGTGACCTGCCACTGGTCGGTGATGTCGTAGCCCAGCTCGCCGTAGATCGCCATCTCTTCCAGCTCGGTCTTGTTGACCGAGAAGTACTCCAG
>JAGRJL010000367.1 GCA_020442775.1 Lysobacterales bacterium
TCAGCCACAGCTCGGGATCCTGATAGAGCGCGATCACCGCGTCGGCGAAGGCGTCCGGATCGTCCGTAATCAGGCCGTGCTTGCCGTTCTCCAGGTGCATGCCTTCGGCAGCGATGGCGGTCATCACCACCGGCTGCCCGTGCGCCATGCTCGAATTGACCTTGCCCTTGACCCCGGCCCCATAGCGCAACGGCGCGACCGCGATGCGGCAGCAGTCCAGCAAGGGATCCAGATCTTCCACAAAGCCACGCGCGATCACCCCCGGTTCCTTTCCGAGATCCTCGACCGACTTGGGCATCCGCGAGCCGACTATCTGGAACTCGGCTTCAGGCAGGGCCTGCCGTACCCGGGGCCAGATCTCGCTCACGAACCATTGCACCGCGTCCACATTCGGGGTGTGCTGGAAACCTCCGACGAAGAGGATGCCGCTGCGTTGCTCAAAGGCCATGGAACGGCCCGGCACGGAGTGGATATTGCTGAGTATTTCCACCCGGGCGTCGGGCGCTTCGGATTTGAGCAGTTCCTTCTCGGTGGGGCTGACGACCAGGGTGATGTCGGCCGCACGAATCAGCCCCAGCTCCTGCTTGCGGGTGGCGCGGGCCTGCCTGGCCATCGCTGGGTCATTTTCGACCTTGGCTGCGCGCTCTTCGCGCAGATAGTGCAGGTCCACCGTGTCGAACAGGAATTTCGCCTTCGGGCAATACTGGCGCACGAGTTCGGCGTAGTGGCTGGCTACGTAGTGGCGACACACCAGTACCGCGTCAAAATCACCGCCGCGGCGCTTGAAGAAATCGACCGGATCACTCAGCCAGGGGTGGTATTGAACCTCCACGCCCAGTTCGCGCACCGCTTCGCTGTAGCCTTCGACATAGGCGCGATTGTCGGCAAAGAAGACGACCTTCCAGTCCTCGGCGACCAGCAGCCGCAGCAGGTTCATCATTCGCACCGAGCCGGAATCCTGATCCGGGGTCGGGGTGGTGGCGTCGATGATCAAAATCCGGCCCTTGACCCGATGTTCGCAGTTGA
>JAGRJL010000368.1 GCA_020442775.1 Lysobacterales bacterium
TGGCGCATCGATGACATCATGGTCAGCTTTGCCGCGCCCGGCGGTTCGGTGGGCCCGCATGTCGACCAATATGATGTCTTCCTGCTGCAGGGCAGCGGCCATCGGCACTGGGCAATCGACTGCAGCAATTCACCCGAACTGAGTCATCGCGAGGATTCGCCGCTCAGGCTACTGCGGCAGTTTGAGCCCACCCATCAATGGCAGCTGGCTCCCGGGGACATGCTCTATCTGCCGCCGGGTATCCCCCACCATGGCGTCGCCACAGACCCCTGTTTGACGCTGTCTATCGGGATGCGTGCTCCGGCCATCGCGGAGTTATTGGCACCGCTGCTGGAGGAGTTTGCGGCCCGGCTGGGCGAAGGGCGGCGCTTTGAGGATGCCGGACGGCTACCGGCGACCGACAGCGCGCACCTGGATGACGTCGATATTGACCGTTTCCGCGCCCAGATCGGCGCAGCGCTGGCCGAACTGCAGCAGCTGCCACAGGCCGATCTGGCCGATTTCTGTGCGCGCTTCCTCAGCCAGTATCGGCAGGCCCGCGAACCGGAGCGGCGCTTGCGCAAGCTGTCTGCCGAGGCGCTGGGCCGAACCCTGGAACGCGGAGCGGCGCTGCGACTGAGCTGCGGATTGCGCTACCTGCGCCGTCCGAACGACCAGTCTTTCTACGTCTGCGGACAAGCCTGGCCGCTGCCGAAGGCATTGGCCGACGATCTTGTCGGCTGTGGTATCGGCAGCGCCGCCTGGCGGCGCGCAGCACCGCAGGCCCGCAACTTGCTGGCGCAGATGTTTGCCGAGGGCATCGTCGAACGACGCCCGGCGCACTCGGGATCGTCCCCACAACGGTAGAATGACGGCAGACCATCGGCAAACGGACCCACGTCAATGATCGACAACCGCTACTACGTCGAACCCGCCCATTGGTCGGTGGACCAGACCGAGATAGACGCGGTACGCGAACAGGTGTTCGTCGCCGAGCAGGGAATCAGCCGGGAAGCGGTGTGGGATGGCGTTGACGCGAAGTGTGTGCACGTGATCGCACGCAACAGCGCAGATCGCAGCCCGATCGGCGTGGGGCGGATGGACGCGGACGGAAAGATCGGGCGAATGGCGGTGCTCGCCGACTGGCGCTCGGCTGGGGTGGGCGGCGCGCTGCTGCAGGCGCTGGTTGACCAGGCCAGCGAGCGGCACCTGGCACAGATCCATCTGCACGCTCAGGTCAGCGCAGTGCGGTTCTACGAAGGTCATGGCTTCGCGGTTGAGGGCGATGGCTTTGTCGAGGCCGGTATCGAACACCGCAAGATGAGCCGCAGGTTGCCGCAGACCTCAGCGCCCAATACGGGGGCTGCGAGCAGCAGCCCCTCGGCGCCGTCCAAGCTGATCACCACCGACTCGCTGCTCAGCTGTCGCGAGACGACGCTGGCAGTGATGAAGCACGCCCGCCATGAACTTTGCATCTACACCCGCGATCTGGAAGCGCCAATCTACGATCAGGACGACACGATTGAACAGTTTCGTCGAATAGCTCTGTCCGGCGCCCGGGCAAGGCTGCGCTTGTTGGTGCAGGATCCCGCCAGAGCGCGGCATGACGGTCACCGGCTGGTATTGCTGGCCCATCGCCTGACCACGCCCATCGGATTGCGCCAGCCGCATCCGGATGACCTGCAGTACAACGCTGCCTTCATCACCAATGATTGCGGTGGTTACCTGTACCGCAGTCAGGCGGACCGCTTCGAAGGTGAGGGTGATCTTTACAACCCGCTGCGCTGCGCCGAGTTGCAGCGCTACTTCGACCAGATCTGGGAGCGTGCGCAACCCATCGACGAATTTCGTCGCCTGAACCTGTAATCGGCTTGTTCCAGATTCGCTGCGGGGCAACTTGATCCGAGCTCGGTTGCGCCCGCAGCTTCAGGCCCATCCTTTTCCACCAGTTCTTCAATCAATGAGGATTCCCATGACCCCCAAGCTGCTGATCGCTGTCGCGCTCACTCTATTGCTGTCCTTCGCTGCGCGCGCCCAGGAATCCATCGTGTGGATGGACACTGACAATGGGCCCATCGTGCTGCGTCTGGATCCGGTCAATGCGCCGATCACCACCCAGAACTTCGTCGACTACGTCAACGCCGGCTTCTACGACAACATGATCTTTCACCGTGTCGTCCCCAATTTCGTGGTTCAGGCTGGCCTGGTCGATGGCAACGGCCAGGTCCGCCAGGCCACCGGCCCGACGATCAGCAGCGAGCGCGACAATGGCCTGGACCATCTATCCGGCACCATTGCCATGGCGCTGAACGGCAATCCGCCTGACGTCAACAGCGGACAGGCCCAGTTCTTCATCAACCTGGTGGAGAACGCCGATCTCAATGCGGATTTCACGGTTTTTGGCGAAGTGATCTACGGCCGCAGCACCCTGTTGCGGATGAACGGCATCCCCAGCTATACCAATCAGGTGCCGATCCGGCCCACGCTGATCCGGCGTGCGGTACACAGCGACGGATTCCCGATCATGAATCTGCACACCGGCTCCTGGTATGACCCGCAAAACCCGCGCCGCGGCTTCGTGGTGGAGGTCGCCAATGACGTCAGCTCTGATCAGGGGCCGATCGTGGTGGTTTACTGGTACGACTATCTCAACGGCCAGCAGCTGTGGGCCACCGGCAGCGCCAGCTTTGAATATGGCGCCAGCGAAGTGGATATACCGCTGATTCGCATCGAAGGCGGCCAGTTTGGCCCGGCTTTCGATCCCAACGCGGTGGTGATCGACGACGCCTGGGGCACCCTGAATCTGAAGTTCTTCGGCTGCGATCAGGGCCGTTTCCGCTTCTCCACCATCCTCGGCACCGACGACTACTACCTGACCCGACTGACCATTCCCAGTCAAAACAGCTGTCTGGAGCAGTAGATTCCCGGTAGTCATGGCGCGAGGGCTCAGGCTGCGTAATCCGGGCCCTTGCGTGACTGAATGGCCCGCGAGATACCTCGGGAAGCGTCCGTATTCGTGTTCTTGCCCCACGCATGTGCTGGTTTATCACCATCGGCGTCAACCAAGCTCACCAAAGTGAACTGCAGAGCGCGATTGCCCGCTGCACCCGACTGGGCTTCTCCCCAAACTCGGACACGCCGACCACGGCGGTCTTCCCGGGGGATGACTGCTGCGTACAAGTGACCCATCAATGGTGCCCTGTGACCTGTACTGCAGTCCCGAATGGCTGCAACCCGAAACCTTCGACTGGGCCAGAGAGCGCAAGCGCTTGATCAGGAAGGGCTGGAACCCGACAAAAATCGAGCGCTGTCTGCGCGACAAGTCAGCCAGTGCCCTGCGGCCCAAGACGCGCCGTGAACCGAAGGCGGCGATCGCCTTTCGTGAGTTCGTTGATGGTTTGGTCGACCGGGTCGGAGAGGTCCGGCTGTTGGCGCACTTCTACAGCGGCAATCAGGACACGGAAGTCCTGGCCCATTGCCCTTCGCTCAATGCGGGTCTGGCCAGACTGCCAGCGACGGGCTTTCCTGCCGACACCATCTACACGCTCTCACGCAGCGCCAGCGTGGCAACTTGTGAAGGCGACTGATCCGTCAGCGACTGATCAGATCGCCTGGTCTGGATCATTGGCGCCCTACACCCTACACAGGCGAGCAGCCGCTTCTTTCAGGGTTCCATCTTCCTTGGCAAAACAGAGTCTTGCGTAACGGCCTTCAGGCACTTTCTCACAAAACGGTGACAGCGGGATCGCCGCGACCTTGTGCTCAGCCGTCAGCCAGCGGCAAAAATCGAGATCACCAAGATCTGAAATCGCTGAATAATCAACCAGTTGAAAGTAAGACCCGCGAACCGGCATGAGCTTGAAGCGACTGCCAGACAGGGCCTCGACGAACAGATCCCGCTTGGCCTGGTAGAAGGCCGGCAGGTCCAGATAGTGCTGCTGATCGCCCGCCATGAATTCCGCCAGCGCAACCTGGGCCGGATGGAAGCTGCAGAAGGTCAGATACTGATGGACCTTGCGAAACTCGGCGGTGAGGGCCGGCGGGGCAATGCAATAACCGATCTTCCAGCCGGTGATGTGATAGGTCTTGCCGAAGCTGGAAACGGCGAAGCTGCGCGGGGCCAGCAGCGGATGGTTGAGCACGGTCGCGTGCGCCAGTCCGTCGTAGATGATGTGCTCGTAGACTTCGTCGGAAAGCACGTAGATCTCACGATCACCAATCAGCGCGGCCAGCTGGTCCAGATCGCTGCGCTGCAGGGCACCGCCGGTGGGGTTTTGCGGCGAATTGATGATGATCATCCGGGTGCGATCGGAGATTGCTGCAGCCAGCTGAGCGAAGGGCAGGCCGAAATCGGGCGGCTGCAGCGGCAGATGCACCGCGCGCGCGCCCTGCAGCTCGATGGCCGGCTCGTAGGAGTCGTAGCAGGGGTCGAAGACGATCACCTCATCGCCCGGTCTGACCGTTGCGGCGATGGCCGCAAATAGCGCCTCGGTGGCGCCGCTGGTGACCGTGACCTGGGTACCCGGGTCAATCGCGCAGCCGTAGAGGAATTCGGTCTTGCGGGCAATCTGTAGGCGCAGCTGCGGAATACCGGGCGCCGGGGCGTATTGATTCCGGCCCTCGTTCATCGCCCGACTGAGCGCATCCTTGAGCGCCTGCGGCCCTTCGAAATCGGGAAATCCCTGGCCCAGATTGATCGCACCGTGCTCAGCTGCGAGCTGGCTCATGACGCTGAAAATCGTGGTGCCGACTTTGGGTAGCTTGGTTTGGAGGGTCATGCGGCGTTCCTGATACTTGGTTCCATAAGGCGTCGATGAGGCGAGTTCCAGTAGCCAGTTCCAGTGGCCAGAAAGGCGCGCCCGATCGGCTGCTTCATCCTAACGAGAATACGGTCAGACATGGGGCCCGGAAGCCTGGCCTTGACCGGGATCGCTGCGAAATACCGATGCCCCGCTCTCCTGGCTACTGGAACTGGCTGCCGGCGCCCCCTATTCCAGTGCCGCCCATCGTTCATAGGCCGCTTCAAGATCAGCCTGAAGCTCGCTCAGTCGCGCATTCTCGGCGACGATCACCTCGGACGCCTGCTGATAGAAGGACGGCTCGTTCATCTGCTCGCCCAGTTCGGCGATCGCCATCTCCAGCGATTCGATGCGCGCCGGCAGGGCTTCCAGCTCACGCGCATCCTTGTAGCTGAGTTTGGTCTTCTTCGCCGCCGGCGGCGGAGTCTCCGCCGCCGCTCTTGCCGGTTTCGACGGGGCAACGGAAGACTGCACCGGCTGCGGTCGCTGACGCAGCCAGTCGGCGTAGCCGCCCACGTATTCGGCGACCCTGCCCTCGCCTTCCAGCACCACGGTGCTGGTCACCACGTTGTCCAGAAACTCCCGATCATGCGACACCAGCAACACGGTGCCCTGATACTCCGTCAGCAGATCCTCCAGCAGTTCCAGGGTTTCCACATCGAGATCGTTGGTGGGCTCGTCGAGCACCAGCAGATTGGCTGGCCGGGTCAGCTGCTTGGCCAGCAGCAGCCGATTGCGCTCACCACCGGAGAGTTTGGTAATCGGCGCCAGTGCGCGCTCGGGGGTGAACAGAAAATCCTGCAGATAGCCCATGACGTGAACCCGACGCTTGCCGACTTCGATGTACTCACGGCCTTCGGCGACGTTTTCAATCGCGTTCAGCGACTCATCCAGCTGGGCCCGATACTGATCGAAGTAGGCGATCTGCAGTCCGCTGCCATGTTCCACTTCTCCGGAACTGGGCGTCAGCTCGCCGAGCAGCAGAAGCAGCAGCGTGGTCTTGCCCGAACCGTTGGGGCCAATGAAGCCGATCCGGTCACCTCGCTGGATCAGCAAATCCAGATCGCGCACCAGCGTGCGGCCGTCGATCTGATAATTGAGCGCCCGGGTCTCGATCACCCGCCGGCCGGAAGACTGTCCGCTGCTGACACTGATCTTGACCTGCCCGGGCTTGTCGCGCCGAGCCGCTCGCTCCCGCCGCATCTGTTTCAGCGCGCGCACTCGCCCCTCGTTACGGGTGCGTCTGGCCTCAATCCCCTTGCGGATCCACACCTCTTCCTGCGCCAGCTTCTTGTCAAAGTGGGCGTTGGCCAGGGACTCGGCGTGATCGCGCTCGGCGCGACGGCGCAGATAGTTGTCGTAGTCACCGGGCCAACTGCTCAGCTGACCGCGATCGATCTCGACAATGCGGGTGGCCAGCGCCCGCAGGAAACTTCGGTCATGGGTAACGAAGACCAGCGCCCCGCGAAAACCCAGCAGCTGGGTTTGCAGCGCTTCTATCGACTCGATATCCAGATGATTGGTGGGCTCGTCGAGCAGCAGCAGATCAGGTTCGGCGACCAGCGCGCGACCGAGCAGCACGCGCCGCTGCTGTCCGCCAGACAGGGTCGAGAAGGCGGTGTTTGCGGGAAGTTTCAGCTTCTCCAAGATTTGCGAAACGCGTGTATCCAGATCCCAGCCGTGCCCGGCCTCGATCTGCGATTGCACTTCGGCCAGCTCGGCTTGTCTTGCCGGATCGGAGGAGTCCATGGCCAGATGGTGGTAGCGGGCGATCGATGCCCCGGCGTCGCCCAGCCCTGCGGCGACCACGTCAAACACGTCGGCGTCTTCGGCCAGGGTGATCTCCTGGGTCAGCCGCGCCACCTTGAGCCCGGGCTCGCGCTGGATCTCACCATCGTCGGGTCGGATCTCCCCGTCCAGCAGGCGCAGCAAAGTGGACTTTCCTGCGCCATTGCGCCCAACCACGCAAATCCGCTCACCGCTCTCGATGCTCAGATTGACCTTCTCCAGCAGCAGCGGACCGCCAACAGAGAAATCGAGATTGCGCAGGGTGAGGAGGGGCATTGCCGGCTGTTACAGGGATCGGGGGGGTGGAAGGGTAATGGAAAACGGTGGAGGAAGGGGCCCAGTGCTCACGGCCCAGGGCCCAGTCAAGCCACGCACGGAGCCATCGTCCGCGCCTGTTTCCCAGCGCCCTTTTGCCCTGAACCCTTTGCCCTCTGCCTTCTGCCCTGGGGCCTTGGCCCTTGGCCCTGATCCCTGAGCCCTCTGCCCTGAGCCCT
>JAGRJL010000369.1 GCA_020442775.1 Lysobacterales bacterium
CGTCTGGACACCCACTTGTTCAATCTGGCGTGGGCGCTGCCTTTCGGCAGTCTGGTTGGCTACGGTTATCTGTACGACAACGAGGACCTGCCAACAACCTCGACCGAAACCCTCGGGCTGCGCCTTGCCGGCACGCATGCGCTCGACGACCAGCGTAGCTGGTTCTATACCGCCGAGTACGCTTCCCAGTCCGACTACGCCGAAGCCCCCGATCTGGGCGAGGTCAGCTATTGGCTGGCTGAGGGTGGTTACGCCCATCGGGGACATCAGTTTCGGCTCGGTTTCGAGTCGCTGGGGAGCAACGGCAGGCGCGCCGTGCAGACACCGCTGGCGACGCTGCATGCCTTTAACGGCTGGGCCGACCGATTTCTGACCACGCCGGGCGACGGTCTGGATGACCTCTATGCCGGCGTGGAGGGGCCGCTGGGCCCGCTGAAGTACGCCTTTCGCTGGCATCAATACCAGGCCAATCGGGGCTCGGCAGAACTGGGTCAGGAGCTGAACCTGCAGCTCAGCTGGTCCTTTGCGCCCAAGTGGAATGCATTGCTCAAGTATGCGCACTTCTACGCCGAGGAATTTTCTGCCGATGTGAGAAAGCTCTGGTTGAGCGTGGAGTACCGGCTGTAGCGCTTGCCTCCGCGCTCGCCGCCAGCAGTAGGTCGACGAACATGGCTTGCCAGGGCGCGGAAGACCGTGCCGGCAGCAGGAGCGAGCTTGCTCGCGATTGGCCCGAGGCTTGCGGACTCACTGCTCGCGGGCGATGACGCCGCTATCGGGAGATCGGGAATGGAATCCGCCCCGGACGTTGCCGATCCGGACTCAGGCGTTCAGCGAGGTCAGCTCGGACTCGAGTGCCTCTTTGCGCTTCCGCGGCAGATGGTTGACCAGAAACTCCATCTGGTCGGTCAGGATATGCCGGTTGCTGAGGATCAGGTGCTCGACCCAACTCGGTCTGTAAGGCACTGCGAGCAGGGGCATCATCGCCTGCTGCGGGGTTTTTCCGCCCTTGCGCGTGTTGCAGGCGATGCACGCAGTGACCACGTTCTGCCAGACGTCCTTGCCGCCCTGCGAGATCGGAATCACGTGATCGCGGGTAGCCTCGCCGCGGCTGCAGTGCTTGCCGCAATACAGGCAGATGTGCCGATCGCGCGAGAACAGCGCCGCGTTGCTAAGCGCTGGCGCGAGGTGCCCCATCTTGGAACTGCAGCGTGAGCGGCTGGCGACGATGGGGTGCAATTTGATCTGACTTTGCTCGCCAGTATCCCGGCGATGCCCGCCATGAATGGTGAGGCAGGGGTCACCCAGGGTCCAGGCGACCGCTCCGCGCACATACAGGCACACCGCATCCTGCCAGGAAATCCAGTCCAGGATTCGTCCGCTGGCATCCAGCGACAACACCCGCGTGGTGTTCAAGTCCGCCACGGCAGTCAGTTCTCCGTGCTCACCTGCGCCGAGCATAGCCTAGAACGATGAAGTTTGGGCGACTCGCCCGGGGGCGGTGGTTGCCACCGTCTGATCAGCGTGCCCGGTGACGAACGCTGGGTCAGAACCGGGACCGGCGCGGTTCTGATTGCGGCAGTCAGTCCCGAATAGGGGACCCACCCGGGCGATGTTCGAAGATCCCGTCGGCCCATGTCGGATTGGCACGCAACCTGCGTATTGGTTGGCAACAGACGCGGAATCAGGATCAACCATGAAACGAATCAGCAGACCCAATACTCGCTGGTGGCTGGTGGCGGCTGCAGTGATTGCCGCCCAGGAGGTGCCGGCACGGGAGCAACTGGTCGCTGGCATGGACAGCGACGGCGATGCCGTCACCGTATTCGATGCCGCGGGAGACAGTCGACAGTTCCGGCCCTATGGAGCTGGATTCACCGGCGGGGTGAGAGTGGCCTCGGGAGACGTCAACAGCGATGGGATTGCGGACATTGTTACCGGTAGCGGGCCGGGGATTGCGGCACGGGTGCGAGTGTTCGACGGTGTCACCCTGCAGCCGATCATTGATCTGGAGCCTTTCGGTACCCAGTTCAGCGGTGGTGTGTACGTTGCTGTCGGGGACGTCAACGGTGACGGCAC
>JAGRJL010000370.1 GCA_020442775.1 Lysobacterales bacterium
GCGGATGGTCAAGATTGAAACGGACGAGGGGCCGGAGACTGCTGGCAAGGAAGCGAGCCCGCATCGTTCATGAATGTTCGTCGCGAGGGTTTCGCAGGTGTGCTGTGTTGCGGTTCGCGGACGGGAAATCGACGATGGCGTACTTGAAAGTCCGTCGAGTCGATAGCAAGGAGCAAACCGCGCCACAGCGTGCCTGCGGAAGCCGCAGTAGAAGGTTCATGAACAATGCGGGCTAAATCTTTGGACGCTGCCGACCAGCTCGCCTAAAGGCCCAGAGCCGTCTGAGTCCGTCGCTGCATGGACGCAACATGATTCTCCCCTCCCCGAGTCGAATGTCGCCGGTCGGGACTGCTGCCCGAACTGACCTGATCGCGCCCTTCCCACACCGACACGGCACTACCAGAGCCGGCTCGCAGGGGTCGCTTGAGGGGCATTCAACAACGCAATGACAACGTTGTCAATTCTGCACTGCACGAAAGCGCATGAATTGCCAATCCAGTCGGGAATACAGCGGTAGCTGCATGGGCAGCCTCGCCCGAGGCCGGATGCGGACGACTACTCGAAACTGTCGGCGAAAATCTCTTCCGGTCCGCTGCGCTCGTTCAACACGGCCAGATCGTCGTCGGGGTTGAACACGGTCAGGCCTGCCACGGTGGCCTGCGCCTGAAGCTCGACAAAGCCGGCACCGGGATCGATGGCGCCGCTGAGCTCGATCTGCGCTGTGCTGCCGACGCTGAGGTCGAACTGAGTGTTGACCAGGTCGGTGCCATTGACCGGCACGCAGCTACCGCCCGCGACCAAACATTCCCAGACCACCGAAGTCAATCCGCTGGGCGCAGGCACGCTCAGCGTCACCCCGGGCGCAGCGATGGCGCCCTGATTACGAACCTCGACCAGATAGGCCGCCATGCTCGCGCCAAACAGCGCACCGGGCGGCTGGGTGCGGGTAATCCGGGTGCTCAGATCGACCCCACTGCCGACGATCACGCGGCGCTCCACTGCAGGGGCCTGATCAATGCCGCCATTGGCGCTGCCGCCGTTGTCAGAGGTGACGATGCTGAGCACCGCAGAGCCGGCGTTGCCGCTCAGGGTGTAGCTCAGGGTGCCGTTGGCGGCGATCGCTGCGTTGCTCACCGCCCCATCAGGATCAGCGCTCTCGCTGACCACGAAACTCACCGTTTGCCCACTCTCATCGGCCGGTCCGGCGCTGATCGCGGTGGCGAAGGCAGGGACGCTCTGCGCGCCGCTGGTGCCTGCGCCGTGGAGCTGATTGCCGGCAAACTCGGCGCTGGGCGGGTCGTTGATCGGAGTCACCGTGAAATCCAGCGTCCGGCTGGCGCTGGCCCCCAACGGATCGGTCACGATGAGCTGAATGACTGCGACACCGTTGGCATCCGCTACGGGCAGAATCTGCAGGCTCCGACTGCCGCCGCTGCCGCTCAGTCCGCTGGCCAGCGCGCCATCGGTGACCAGCGCCTGATTGTTGGAAGTCGCGGTGACCACCAATGCTCCCGGCGAGTGGTCGGGATCGGTCACGCCGATGTTGATCACGCCGCTCAAGGTATCCTCCAGGGTGACGAAAGTCGCCGGCGCATCGATGATCGGCAGCGCGTTGATCACCTGCACCAGGATCGCGCTGCTGCTGGTCGCGTTGCGGCTATCGCCGAGATAGTGGGCGCTCAGATTGCGGCTGCCTGCGGGCAAACTGGAACTTGCGCAGGTCGCGCTGCGGGTGTCGCCGCTGCCGCTCAGCGGCTGCGCGCTGCAGCCGCCGACCGCGCTGGCGCCATCGTCAAAGCGCACGCTGCCGGTGGGCGCGAAGCCGCTGACGCTGGCGGTCAGGGTAACCAGCTGCCCCTGGTTGGCGGGATTGAGACTACTACTCAGAACGCTGCTGGTTGCCGCCGGGGTGACCGCGAAGGTCCGATCAACGTTGCTCGCCGGCAGGTAGTTGTCGTCACCGGGCTGGGCCGCACGCACGCTGCAGTTGCCCACCGCCAGGGGTGTCACGGTGTTGACGCTGACCGTACAAA
>JAGRJL010000371.1 GCA_020442775.1 Lysobacterales bacterium
CCACCGGTCATGGCATGCTCGGCGTCAGCATGTCGGCGGCGACCGGCGTGCTGTTGCGTCAGCTGATGATGAATCAGCCCACCGACATCGATCCTTCTCCCTATCGGCCCTCGCGGGTGGTGAAGGCCAAAGCGGCATAGTCCGGTCCCCTGCGGGATTAGCAAAGGAATCCGGAAATGGATGCAATGAATCAATTCGATTGTCTGGTCGTTGGGCCAGGCTCCGGCGGGCTGGCCAGCGCCTTTCGCGCCGCCAAGCACGGCGCGAAAGTCGGTCTGATTGAAGGCGGGGCGCTCGGCGGGACCTGCGTCAACGTGGGCTGCGTACCGAAGAAGGCCATGTGGTACGCGGCCGAAGTGGCTGAACAGGGCAAACTGGCGCAGCATTACGGATTCGACGTCAACTTCGGCAAGCTGGACTGGCAGCACTTCATCGAGCAGCGGCAGGCCTACATCACACGCATTCATCAGTCCTATCAGCGACGCCTGGGCGAAGCCGGGATCACCCGCATTGCCGGTCGCGGTCGGCTGCTCGGCCACGGACAAGTGGAAGTGGGTGGTGAGGTCTATCAGGCCGAGCACATCATTTTGGCAACCGGCGCCCGCGCCACTCATCTGGACCTGCCGGGTGCCGAGCTGGCGATCGACTCGGATGGGTTTTTTGCCCTGCGCGAGCAGCCGCGCCGGGTGGCACTGATTGGCTCAGGCTACATTGCGGTCGAATTGGCCGGCGTATTCGCGGCGCTGGGATCCGAAGTCACCGTCGTTGCCCGCAGCGGACGATTGCTCAGCCATTTCGACCGGGAACTCGGGATGGCCCTGGGCGAGCACCTGGGCGCTCACGGAATTCGGGTGCTCACCGGCGCGCTGACCGAGAAGCTCTCGCGAGATGACGATGGCATCACCCTGCATTTTGGCGGCGGCGAGCGAGTTGGGGTATTCGACTGTGTGATACAGGCGGTGGGGCGGGCTCCCAACAGCCATGATCTGGGACTGGAGCGCACCGCCATCAGGCCGCTTGACTCGGGAATGATCGAGGTTGATCGATGGCAGAACACCGCCGAAGCCGGGGTCTATGCGCTGGGTGATCTGACCGGGCCGATGGCGCTGACGCCAGTGGCGATTGCGCAGGGGCGCAAGTTGGCTGATCGCCTCTTTGGTGGCCACAGCGATGCCCGATTTGATCCCGCCTATGTGCCGACCGTCGTCTTTTCCCATCCGCCGGTGGCGACAGTGGGTGAGACCGAGGAATCCGCGGTGCAGCGCCATGGCCCGGATCAGGTGCATACCTACCGGATCCGCTTCAAACCGATGCAGTGGTCTCTGAGCGGCGCCGACCTCGGTCAGAGCTTCATGAAGATGGTTTGTGTGGGCGAGCAGCAGAAGGTGGTGGGGCTGCACCTGCTGGGCCCCGGCGTGGACGAAATGATGCAGGGCTTCGCGGTCGCCATCAAAATGGGCGCATGCAAGGCTGACTTCGACGCGACCGTCGCGATTCATCCCACATCTTCTGAGGAAGTGGTTCTTTTCAACTAAGAAAATCAACCGGATAAAGGGCTATTTGAAAGTGGAGTCTAGCTTTGATGCGGCCTTCCAACTGACCTGCGGCAAACAGCCGCTGCTGATCAGCCTGCCGCACGACGGTACCGAAATTCCGCCGGCGATTGCGGCGCGGATGCAGCCTTGGGCTTCGGCTGTGGCCGACACCGACTGGCATGTGGGCCGCTTTTACCAGCCGCTGGCGCAGGCGCTGGGGGCGAGTCTGATCCGCCCGAGGTGGTCGCGCTATGTGATCGATCTGAATCGGCCGGCGGACGGCAAACCGCTGTACCCCGGGCGCACCGAGACCGGCCTGTTGCCGCTAGTCGGTTTCGATGGCCGCGCGCTGTATCTGGAGGGCCAACAGCCCGACGAGGCCGAGCAGCAGGGAAGAGTGGAGGCCTACTGGCGGCCCTACCATCAGGCGCTCGCCGCCGAGTTGACGCGGCTTCGGCAGTTCCATGATCGCGTTCTGCTGTGGGAAGGTCATTCCATTCGCAGCGTTTGCCCGATGTTCTTCGAGGGCACGCTCAGCGACTTCAACCTGGGTACGGCCGATGGCGCCAGCGCGAGCGGGCAGCTACTGGCGAAACTGTGCGCTGAACTGGATCAGCAGGACGGGTATCGCTGGGTCGCCAACGGCCGATTCAAGGGGGGCTACATTACTCGGCAGTACGGCCAGCCCGAGACCGGCATCCACGCAGTACAGATGGAAATGACCCAGGCCTGCTACATGGACGAACGGCCGCCATTTCCCTGGGATGCCGAACGCGCGGCGCCCGCACAGCAGGTGGTCGCAAAGCTGCTGGAGGTTGCCCTGGGCTGGATCAGCGAAAGCGCCGGCTGAGCGGCCGCGGGCGGTAGCCACCTGCCCGCGGCGACACTTGCGGTTTGCTTCAGCGTTTCTTCGACTTGCCGTTCTTGGCCTTCGGCTCACCGCCACCGAGCAGGAAGCTGACCTTCATCGTGACCCGGTACTCGGAGACCTTGCCACCGCTGACCACTACCTTCTGCTCCGCTACCCATGCCCCCTGAATGCCATCGACCGTTTCTGCGGCTCGGGCGATTCCCTGGCTGATTGCATCCTCAAAGCCTTTGCTGGACGACGCGGTAATCTCAATGACCTTGGCAACTGACATGGTTTGCTCCGATTCGAATATGAAGGGCCGCCATCAGCGGCTGGCGCACTGGCGCGCCTGCCCGAGTATAGGCTCAGCGCGCGAGCGCTCACCACCTCACCCAGGTTGCAGCTTTTTGTCGCCGGAACTCACCCGGAGGTCAGCAGGATGCGTTGCCGGGCAGCACTCCCATGATCGCAGGACAAGGCGGTGAATCCTCCCGATTTGGGTCGGCCCTTGGGAAGAATCGGCCCATGCACCACAATACGCGACATGGACATCACTGAAATTATCGTTCACGGCGCAACCGGGCGCATGGGTCGGGAGGTCCTGACTCTGATCGACGCCGACCGGCAGTTCCGCTTGTGCGGGCAGCTTCCCGGTCAGTGGCCGACACCGGTGGCTGGCTCAGTCGTGGTTGATTTCTCGTTGCCGCAGGCAATGGATGGGCTGATCGGGGAGTGTTTGGCCCGGCAAGTTCCGCTGGTCAGCGGCACTACGGGCCTGGCCGCCGGGCAACTGGACCAGATGCGCGAGGCAGCAAAGCAGATTCCGGTATTGTGGGCGCCAAACTTCTCCCTGGGTATCGCGGTGCTGCAGCGTGCGCTGCGACTATGCGCGGCGGCCCTGCCTGCCGACTGGGATGTACATCTGATCGACACCCACCATCGACACAAGCTGGATGCGCCTTCGGGCACTGCGAGGGCACTGGCGCAAACTGTCGATCAGCAGCGAGCGTCCCTCGCCGGTGCGCGCCCGGTGCAGGTGGTCAGCTCCCGGGTCGGCGAGGTCATCGGCGATCACCAGCTGTGCTTTGCCGGTCCCAGCGAGCGTCTGGAACTGACTCACCGCGCCGATCGCCGCAGTCTGTTCGCGGCCGGTGCGCTGCATGCTGCTCGCTGGCTGCAATCGCGACCGGCAGGCTGGTACAGTTTGGACGACTGCATCGGCGGGTTGCCGCCCGACGATGCCCTGGGGAAGGGATAGGGGGCACGAATGGATGCGTTTCGCGGGCTGCTCAGTGCGGCCATGCTGTTGATTGGCGGGCACGCGTATGCGGGCTGGGAGTTTGGCGCCGGTATCGGCGACGAGATTATTGGTGAGACCCCGGGAACAGCGCAGCTCAGCTACGTGTTTGCCGGGCGCTACGAGCAGGTCGTCAGTCTCGGCGGTATCAGTGAGCGACAGGCCGGCCCGCGTCGGGTGTCACCAAACACCCTTTTTGCGTCCTATCTGATCCGGATTCCGATCAAGGAGCGCTTCTATTTCGGGGTCGGCGCAGTCGCCGCGAATGCGAGCAGCGAGGTGATTTCCAGCAATCTGGCCTTCACCGAAACCCTCGGTTGGCGGATCAACCAGCGCTGGCTGTTGGAGATTCGGCACATCTCCAATCTCAGCATCAAGGGACGCAATATCGGGGAAAACCTCTACACCCTGAATTACCGCTTCGACTAGTCGGCCGATGCCCGCGCCACGGCCGCTGATTATCGCCCATCGAGGGGCCAGCGGGGATCGACCCGAGCACGGGCTCAGCGCGCATCGTCTGGCAATCGAGCAGGGCGCCGACGTAATCGAGCCGGATCTGGTGATGAGCGCCGACGGCGAACTGCTGGTACGCCATGACCTCGGGCTGCGGAGAAGCACCAACGTAGCCGAGCTTCCCAATCTTTCCGGGCTGCGCAACGCGACCGAGGATGACTGGTTGGCGGCGGATCTGAGCTGGACGCAGATTCAGTCCCTGCATTGCGTGCAGCCCTGGCCGAATCGACCGCAGAACCGCAACCGGATCGACCGGGTCCAGCGGCTGGAGGATTTGCTTCGCCTGGCGCGCAGCGAGGGCCAACGGCGCGGACGTCGGATCGTTGTCTATGCCGAAACCAAGCATCCGGGCTGGCATCACGCGCG
>JAGRJL010000372.1 GCA_020442775.1 Lysobacterales bacterium
GGGTTCGTCTTCCAGTTCTACAACCTGATGCCGGTGTTGACCGCTGCCCGCAACGTCGAGCTGCCGCTGCTGCTCACTTCGCTCTCGGCCGCTGACCGCAAACGCCGGGTGGAAGTCGCGCTCAAGCTGGTCGGTCTGGCCGACCGCGCCGGGCACAAGCCCAATGAGCTCTCCGGTGGACAGGAGCAGCGCGTGGCGATTGCCCGGGCAATTGTCGCTGACCCCACCCTGCTGGTCTGCGATGAGCCCACCGGCGACCTGGACCGCAAGACCGCCGACGAGATTCTCACCCTGCTGCAGACCCTCAATCAGGAACTGGGCAAGACCATCGTGATGGTGACCCATGACCCCAAGGCCGCCGAGTACGCCAAGCGTACCCTGCATCTTGACAAGGGCCAGCTGGTCGACGAGCCGGGAGCCTGAGCATGCCTGCCGACACCTGCATGACCCCGCTTTTCTGGGCCACGTGCCCTGAGCCCTGGGCTCTCAGCGCCGGAGGTGCACGATGAAATACTTCCGTCTGGTCCTGTCGCAGCTGTTTGCGCGCAAGACCCGCACCATCCTCACCATGCTTTCGCTGCTGATGGCCTTCCTGCTTTTCGGTCTGCTGCAGGCGGTGAACGTGGCCTTCAACCGCGGCACCTCGATCGAGGGCGCCTCGCGCATCGTCACCCAGGCCCGGGTGTCCTTCACCTCGGCACTGCCGCTGCGGCTGCTGCCGCAGATCGAAGCGGTGCCCGGGATCGAAGCCGTGATGTACCAGCAGTGGTTCGGCGCCTACTACCAGGAGCCCAATCGGCAGATGGTTGCCTTCGCGGTGGACCCACGGCGCCTGCGTCAGGTGATCACCGAGTGGGAGCTGCCCAGCGACCAGTGGGATGCCTTCGCCAATACCCGCACCGGCATGATCGTCGGCAAGCCGCTGGCCGATCAGTTCGACTGGAAGGTTGGCGACAAGGTGCCGCTTTCGTCCAATATCTGGCCGCAATCCGACGGCAACATGAGCTGGGCGCTGGATGTGGTCGGAATCTTTGAAAGCTCCGACCCGGCAACCCAGCCGCAACTGGCCTACCTGAACTTCGACTACTTCGACGAGGAGCGCCAGTTTGGCAAGGGCGGCGCCGGGATCTACGTCAGCCGGCTGGGTGACCCCAAGGACGCCGAGCGGGTGTCCAAGGAAATCGACCAGATGTTCGAGAACTCCCAGGACGAGACCAAGTCCCAGTCCGAGCAGGAATTCAATCTGAACTTCGTCCGCCAGCTGGGCGATATCAACCTGATTGTGACCTCCATTCTCGGCGCGGTGTTCTTCACCATCCTGCTGCTGACCGGCAACACCATGGCGCAGTCGGTGCGTGAGCGGATTCCGCAGCTGGCGGTACTCAAGACCCTGGGCTTCACCGACAACACGGTGCAGATGCTGGTGCTGGCGGAATCCTTCGTGCTGATCGGGATCGGCGCGCTGCTGGGAATGGGCCTGGCCACGTTGATCGGGATGCGTCTGGTGGGCTTTTTGGGTGGATCGGGCAGCGTGGTCAATCTGCAGGTTTGGGGCCTGGCCACGGTCAGCGTGGTGGTGTTGGCGCTGCTGGTGGGGATGCCACCGGCCTGGCGCGCACGTCGGCTCAAGATTGTTGATGCGCTGGCTGGACGATAAGGAGCGAATGACGTGCTAAATCAGATCTTTGCAGTCACCGCGCTGAATCTGCGCAGCATCGGCGCTCGACTGGGCTCCAGCCTGGTCATCGTCATCGGCATCGCCGGAGTGGTCGGGGTGCTGACCTCGCTGCTGGCGATGTCCAAGGGCTTCGAGGCCACGCTCGGCGCCACCGGCCGCGACGATCGCGCGCTGGTATTGCGCGGCGGCTCCAGCGCCGAGCTCAACTCCGGGCTGTCGGCCGACAACGTACAGGCGATCAAGGACACCCGTGGCGCCAGCGGCACCCTGACCAGTTCGGCCGAGATGATCGTGATCACCGAGTTCGCCTCCAAGGCCCGCGGCGGTTCCTTCAACGTCACCCTGCGCGCGGTGGAGCAGAGCGGCTTCCAGATTCGACCGGAGTTCCGAATGGTCGACGGCCGCAAGTTCGAACCCGGACTGCAGGAAGTAATCGTCGGCAAGGATGCGTTGAACGCCTTTGAGGGCGTCTCCATCGGCTCCAATCTGCGCTTTCGCGGCGGCGACTGGAAGGTCGTGGGGGTGTTTGAAACCGGCGATTCGCACGACAGCGAGCTGTGGGCCGACCTGGCCACCGCGCAAACCGCCTTCGGTCGCACCGGCACCTCCTCGGTGCTGGTCCAACTGGAGGACAAGGATGGCTTCGACGCCTTTGCCGAGGCGCTCAAGGAGGACCCTCGGGTCAATGTCGACGTCAAGCGGGAGAAGGAATACTTCAGCGGCCAGAGCGGCCAGTTCCGTCTGTTGATCGGCATCCTCTCTACGGTGGTGGGTTCGATCATGGGCCTGGGCGCACTATTCGCCGCACTCAACACCATGTACGCCGCGGTTTCCACCCGTACTACCGAGATTGCCACGCTGCGCGCAATCGGATTCGGCAGCACCGCGGTGGTGGTTTCGGTGGTCGCCGAAGCCATCACTCTGGCACTGCTGGGCGGGGTCATCGGCGCGGCGATCAGCTGGCTGCTGTTCAACGGCTACAGTGCCTCCACCCTGGGCCAGGGCTTTACCCAGGTAGCCTTCGAGTTTCAGGTAACCCCGCAGCTGATGTCGCTGGGTCTGTTCATGGCGCTGTTCCTGGGCTTTCTGGGTGGTTTGCTGCCGGCCATCCGCGCGGCCAGACTGCCGGTGACGGTGGCCCTGCGCGGCGCATGATCGAGGACAACAGATGAGCACCAGCGATCCGCCCGGGATCTACTCCGGGCTCGACCAATTGCCGACCCTGGAAACGTCGCGGCTGCGCCTGCGCCATCTGCGTCAGTCCGACCTGGACGCGCTGTACACGATCTTTTCCGACCCGCCGGTGATGCGCTACTGGAGCCGGCCGCCAAAGGAGTCGCCCAGCGAAGCACAAGAACTGCTGGAACAGATCTGGCAGGGTTTCGCCGATCGCCAGCTGTTCCAGTGGGGCATCGCGCTGGCCGAAGACGATCAGGTGATCGGCACCTGCACCCTGTATCGACTAATGAGCCAACACCGCCGTGCCGATATCGGATTCGCCCTGGGCAGCGCCTGGCAGGGCCAGGGCTACGCCTTCGAAGCGGTTTCCCGGGTGATCCGCCATGCCGTCGAAGCGCTTGATGTGGCAAAGCTGGAGGCAGACGTTGATCCCCGCAATCAGCCGTCGCTACGCCTGCTGGAGAAGCTCGGTTTCGAACGCGAAGGGCTGCTGCGAGGCCGCTACCGAATCGCCGGCGAGATTCAGGACAGCGTCATGCTGGGCTGGTGGACCGAGGAACTTCGGGGGCAGTTGCAGGGCTGAGGGCTGAGCCAAGACGCCCCTTCTGAGGCTCCTGTAGGAGCTTGCCCTGCAAGCGATCGGATCGCTCGCTCGCGAGAAGACCACAGCCAATTGCGGCAGCCAATCGCCAGCAGGGCTGGCTCCTACCAATGGATTCGCTGTCGGCGCCAATTGCTGCACGGCGCGCTGGCTGTTGCTCCTGTTGGAGCTTGCCCTGCAAGCGATCGGATCTTGCGCTTGCGAAAGGCTCTCGACCCTTCGCGGCTGCCGGTCGCCAGCGGGGCTGGCTCCTTGTACCTTGGAACACGCTGTCGGCGCAGCCTGCTGCACGGCGGGCTGGCTGTTGCTCTGTAGGAGCTTGCCCTGCAAGCGATCGGATCTCGCGCTGCGGCCGCGGAATCCGCGCTCTGCGCTGCCTTTATTCCGATTGCGCATATCGGCAAAGATTTAGCCATTGTCTCGCTCTACTGTTGCGCTGCATCATGGTGATGTCGGGCGATCAAGGGCTCGACAAGATCTGTGGCTTCTCTTGAACCTCCTTTGGCGGCGCCGGTTTTCCGGCGCCGCTGCTCGTTGTGCTCACCGATGCCACGATTCGTTCAACCCTGATCTGAGTCGTCGACATGGATGGCGAACTGGCATTTTTTGTCCTGGTGGGTCTGTTCGGTCAGCTGGTCGACGGCGCTCTGGGCATGGCCTACGGGCTGACCTGCACCTCGGTGCTGCTGGCGCAGGGCATCTCGCCGGCCGCGGCCAGCGCCGCCGTACACAGCGCGGAGGTATTCACCAGCGCCGCCTCCGGTGGTTCCCATCTGCTCTTTGGAAATGTCGACAAGCGATTGTTCTGGCGGCTGGCCTTGCCCGGTGCGCTGGGTGGCGTGCTCGGTGCCACTGCGCTGGCGCAGCTGCCGGGCGAACTGCTGAGGCCATGGATCCTGGGCTATCTGCTGATCATGGGCGCCTTGGTCGTTGCCCGCGCCTTTGGCCGGCGCCTGCAGGCACCCAGCGACCGCGGTATCCCCGCACTGGGCCTGATCGCCGGTGCGCTGGATGCGATGGGCGGTGGCGGCTGGGGCCCGCTGGCCAGTTCCACCCTGCTCGCCCGCGGCGGACAGGCCCGATTTGTGATCGGCAGCGTCAATGCAGCGGAATTCGTGGTCACCTTGGCCACCACCGGCGCCTTCGTCACCAGCCTGGGCCTGGGTCACGGCAAGATCGTGCTTGGTTTGATTATCGGCGGGGTGCTGGCCGCACCGCTTTCGGCGTGGCTGGTGCGCTTCGCGCCGCACCGGCCGATGATGATTGCGGTCGGCCTGCTGATCATTGCCCTCGCACTGATTGGTCTGCTGGCCTAGTGTGGTGAACCCTGAATGCGGCGTTGCTCGTCGTCGCAATTGCGGTGCTATGCCTCCTCCGTTAGCCCTGCCTCAGGTAAGAATCCATCGGAACCAGGTCAAACGCACTCGCGGTTCAGCCCCCAACCATCATCCGCAGAATATTGCCGCAGAGGAAGGCCGCCGCGGTTCCCAGGGTGTAGCCGAACACCGCCAGCAGCACGCCGACAGGCGCCAGCGCGGGATGAAAGGCGCTGGCTACCACCGGCGCCGAGGCTGCGCCACCGATATTGGCCTGACTGCCCACCGCCATGAAGAACATCGGCGCGCGGATCAGCTTGGCCATCAGCAGCATCAACCCGGCATGGAAG
>JAGRJL010000373.1 GCA_020442775.1 Lysobacterales bacterium
TGAAGAACACCACCCCGCACTCGATCTGCGGATCGGCGACCGGCACGAGCCAGGCGCCAACCCAGACGTCGGAACCGCGCGGTTCGCAGACCACTGCGCGGCGGTAGTGATCAAATTCGGCGAGCAGCCGCTGCCGTGAGCTTCGCAGATCGGCAGCGCTCAGATCCGGGCCACCCGATATCACCACCCGGGTGGGTTCGCCGGCAGTATGGGAGTCGATCACCCGAATGCCTTCCATCACCGCTCCAGCTGGACTCGAATACGGCACAGCATGCAGCAATAATCAGCGGCAGTCTTGCATTTGTTCGGCCACGACAATGCGGAAATCAGCATAATCTGCAAATGCGCGCCGACCTGCCAAGCTCATCCAATCGCGAATCGGTCCACGCCTTTGCGAGCATGCCGCTCAGTTTGGCCGAGTTGCTGTTCGATCGCCTGCCCGATGTGGTCTTCTTTGCCAAGGATCTGCAGGGACGCTACACCCACGCCAACCGCACGCTGGCCACTCGGCTGGGGCTCGCTCGCCGCGAGGACCTGATCGGTCGTCGCGTGGACGAGCTGTTTCCCAGCTCGCTGGGGCACAGCTATGCCGAGCAGGATCGGCGTGTGCTCGATCGAGGCGTCGGCGTCATCGATCAGCTGGAGGTGCATTTGCTCGCGGGCGGCGGTCGCGGCTGGTGCCTGACCTGCAAGCAGCCGTTGCGAGAGCCGGTTGGCAACAGCGTCATCGGGCTGGTGGGGCTTTCCCGCGATCTGCCGCGGATGCCGGCTGGTGAACGACTGCCGCGGGCGCTTCAGCGGGTCGTGGGGAAGATACTGAGCCGGTATGCCGAGCCGCTGAGGGTGGGCGTGCTCGCGCAGGACGCCGGAATCAGTCTTGATCAGCTGGAGCGGCGCATGCGTCAGCTGCTCGGCGTCGGTCCGCGGCAGCTGCTGGTTCGGACCCGCATCGAGGCGGCGATGGCGGGGCTGGGCGGCGAAGACAGCATCGCCGATCTGGCGCAGCGCTGCGGCTATGGCGACCAGAGCGCCTTTGCCCGTCAGTTCAAGGCAGTGGTCGGGATCACTCCGAGTCAATACCGACGCCAGCAGCGATAGCCGCGGCGGGCGTCAATCTCCGGGTCAAAACCGGTTTGGGGACACCACACTAGGGATCCTTGCGCAGTTTCTCGGCCATCTTGCGCATGCGGTCGCGAAAGGCTTCGGCCTCGCGTCGCTTCAGCTCCAGTGCGGCCAGATCCAGCGACTTTCTGGTCGCTTCACTGGTTTCCGTGCTCGCCGCCGTCGCTGGCGAGGCGGGTGTCTTTGGCGCCGCGGCTGGGGTTGCTGTGCGCTCGGCAGGTTGGCCTGATGCGGGTTTCGCTTCAGAGGCGGTCGCAGCGCTGGTGGCCTGACGCGGCTTTGCCGAGGGCGTGGGAGCGCTTTCGGGTGGTGAGGCCGGCGATGCCTCGGGCGCGGCCGCTGCGCGGGTTGCCGCCGACTCGCCAACCCTCGGGTCGGTCGAGCTCTGCGCGACGCCTGCGCTGCTTGCGGTTTTGGCGGCTGCGGGCGCCGGCGCGGCGCTGGCTCTGGATTGAGGGGTAGCGGCCGGGGCTGGGTTCGCTTTGGCCGCGGGCACACTTTCCCTTGACCTGTCTGCCGTGGCCGGCTGCTGGTTTGCGCTGGCCACGGCGTCTGCGGGATCTTCTTCGAACAGCAGCGTGCCGATCGGCTGAATGTCTGGCCGCAGCACTTCGTCGGAGAACAGATCGCGCTCGCGTTGCGCGGACTCAAACTCCGCGAGTAGTTGCGCCATTCTCTCCTCGTCCGGCGCAGGTGCTTTGGGCGATGCCGAATTGAGCAGCTCCTGTTCCCGCTGAGCCTTGCTTTTGGCGGGAACTGGCACGCTCTCTGCCGGCTGCTCGGCGGCCCTCGGCGGCCTGTCCGACGATGCCGCCGCGGGCGCCTCTGCCGGTAGGTCGAGGTCGCCGAAGGTCTTTCCGCGGGGAACGCTGTCGGGGTCGAAATCCACATCCAGATCCACTACCACCATCGGATCATAGGCTCTGGCTGGCGGGATCATCGAATCGACAGGATCGTCACTGCCGCGCAGCTTTTGCCGCAGCGCGTCGGGCAGGGCTTCCATGATCAGCTCGTTATCTTCGCGCACCAGGAAGCGGCCAATACGATCAAACAGGCTATCGCCCACTTCTTCGCCCGGGAATTGCTTGTGGGTGGTGCCCAGGGTGTCGAGGTTTTCGAAGCTCAATCGCAAGATCGGATCGTGTGCATGCAGGGTGGCGCGCATGCCAACGTGGATGAAGCCCTTGGGGTGAAACACTGCCTGCAGCAGGTCGCCACCGCCGGCCCCCTGCTTGATGTCGCTGATCCCGCCCAGATGGAGCGCACGAAACTGATCGATCAGCTGGCGCACGCGGGTATGCCCGCTGGCCTTCAGTTCGCGACATTTCTCGTGATCGACCCGCGCTCGCCAACGGATCGAGATCTCGTAGGAGAGCATCCGTCGTTCCGCTTCCAGCTTGTACTCGTGCAGCGCCTGCGCCGGCAGATCGCCATAGGCGGTGAGCTGGTAGTTCATCCGGATCGGTGGCTGGATCTCCTTCAGATGGGCCAGCAGCTGTTCCAGGTACTGGTGCAGGGCGAGCATTCGGCCCTGCAGGTCACGCTGGTAATTTTCCTCTCGCTGCAGACGCTCGCGCTCGCTCAGCTCGCGGGTCTGGCGAGCCTTCTGGGCTTCCTTGCTGAGTCGGTCAATCAGCGACATGGTGAGCTGAGCAATCCAGGGGCAATACGGCGACCTCTGATCGTAACGGTCTGGCAGGGGCAGTTCTAGTGTTTGGCGCCGGCCAACTGTGACCGATGCATTCGCCGACGTGCGCGCCGGTTGATCGGCGCGCGACCCCGAGCCCGCGGTCCGCGGTACCCTTGCCCGCCTGACCGCAGCGAGCAGCAGCCGATGACCGAATCCACCACCATGATCCAGAACGATGCCGTCGCCTTCGGGGTGTTGATGGCCTCGTTGGCCTTCGTATTCTGGACCAGCAGTCGTGGCGGTCAGGGCTGGCAGCGCTTTTATGCGGTGGTGCCGGCGCTGCTGCTTTGCTATCTGATTCCGGGCCTGTTCAATACCTTCGGCGTGATCGACGGGGAGAACTCGAAGCTCTATCCAGTGGCGCGGGACTATCTGCTGCCCACCGCGCTGGTGCTGCTGACCATGGGCTCGGACATCCCCGGGATGCTGCGACTGGGGCCCAAGGCGCTGGTCATGTTCGCCACCGGGACGCTGGGGGTGATGATCGGCGCACCGATCGCGCTGTGGATCCTCGGCGCCTATGACGCCGAATTGATGCGCGCCAGCGGCGATGACGCCGCCTGGAAGGGGATGGCTACCCTGGCCGGCAGCTGGATTGGCGGTGGCGCCAATCAGGCGGCGATGAAGGAAGTTTTCGAAGTCGACACCCAGATCTTTGCCAAATTCGTCGCGGTCGACGTGATCGTCGCCAACATCTGGACCGCAACGCTGTTCTGGATTGCCGGCAACACCCAGTGGATAGACCGCAAGTTCGGTGCTGACACCAGCGCCATCGACACCCTGCGACAGAAGCTGTCCGACTACCAGGAGCAGACCGCGAAGATTCCGACCCTGGCCGACATCATGGTCGTGCTCGGCGTGGGCTTCACCATTACTGCCTTCGCGCACGCCTGCGCTGGCGTGATTGCACCCTGGATCGAGGCGCATTTCCCCGGGTTGGCGCAGCTGTCACTGACCTCGAAGTTCTTCTGGGTGGTGGTGATCGCCACTGCGCTCGGCGTGTGCCTGTCCTTCACCAAGGCGCGTTCACTGGACGGCGTGGGCGCCAGCAAGATCGGTTCGGCCGCGCTGTATGTGCTGGTGGCGACCATCGGGATGCACATCGATGTGACCAAGGTGTTTACCGACCCTGAGCTGTTCATGCTTGGGCTGGTCTGGATCAGCTTCCATGCCGGGTTGATGCTGCTG
>JAGRJL010000374.1 GCA_020442775.1 Lysobacterales bacterium
CCGCTGGCCAACTCCGATCAGCTCCGTGTCGGCGATTTCGTGGTCGCGGTGGGTAATCCCTTCGGTCTGGGGCAGACCGTGACCAGCGGCATCGTCAGCGCGCTCGGGCGCAGTGGGCTCAAGGGCCTGGGCTTCCAGAACTTCATCCAGACCGACGCCTCGATCAACCCGGGCAATTCCGGGGGCGCCCTGGTGGATCTCAGTGGCGGACTGGTGGGCATCAACAGCGCGATTTTTTCGCCCTCCGGCGGCAATGTCGGCATTGGTTTTGCGATTCCCTCCTCGCTGGCCCGCAGCGTGATGGATCAGCTGCTTTCTTATGGTGAGGTCAGACGCGGCAACCTGGGGGTACAAGCCCAGGATCTGTCCCCCGATCTGGCCCGCGCGCTGGGGCTGGCACAGTCCCGCGGCGCGGTGGTCACCCAGGTGCTGCCGGGGTCGGCCGCGGACAAGGCCGGCATTGAAGCCGGCGATGTGATCACCAAGGTCGCTTCCAAGAACGTGCGTTCCGCGGCAGAGCTGGAGAACATTGAGGGTTTGCTGCCGCTGGAGCAGGCCCTGCCAGTGGAACTGCTGCGCGATGGCAAGCCTCAGCGTCGTGAGGTCAGCCTCCAGGCCAGCGTGACCCAACGCATTGATGCCGAGTCGCTGGATCCGCGAATGGCCGGCGCCACCCTGGCCGAGTTGCCGCTCAACCTGCGCCAGCGCGGGGTCAAGGGTGTACAGATTCTCGAGGTCCAGCGCGACAGCCGGGCCGCCGCCAACGGGCTCCAGGACGGCGATCTGATCGTCGGGGTCAATCGTTACGAGGTCAGCAATCTGGTCCAGTTGCAGACCCTGGTGGAGCGCGGCAAGGGGCGTTTGCTGCTCACCGTGTACCGCGGTCGCCGGGCCTATCTGGTGCCGATGCGCTAGTTCATGAGCAACGAGAGCAAAGTGATGCGGCAACTTCAGATAATCGTGGGCGTACTGGCGATGGCCGCTGGCAGCGCCGCATTGGCAGTGGATGTGTCGTCGGCGTGGGTGCGTGCCACCCCGCCGGGCTCGTCTGTGAGCGCAGGTTTTCTGACCATCAGCGCCGACCCCGAGCAGCCCGACCGACTGTTGGGTGCGAAAACCGTCGTCGCCAGCGTCACCGAGATCCACGAGAGCCGGATGGACGGCGAGATGATGCGGATGCGCCGTCTGGCTGACGGGGTCGCGGTTGCCGCCGGCGAAACCGTGATCCTCAAGCCTGGCGGCATTCACCTGATGCTGCTGCAGCTGCAGCAGCCGCTTGTGGCCGGCGAAGGGATCGAGCTGGAACTGCAGTTCGAGCGCGCCGGCACGGTCAGGGTCGAGGCAGAGGTGCGTGCACCTTGATCTGCGAGCCGAACGCCGCCCAGCCAGGGGCAGGGATTCCATCTTGAAGATCTCCGCCATCACTCTGGATCTGGACGACACCCTGTGGCCGGTGGAGCCGGCGATCGTCGCGGCGGAGGCCGCGCTGCGCGAGTGGATCTTGGCCAATTGTCCGGGGGCGGAGAGCGACTGGCCCACCGAGCGACTGCAGGCGCTGCGCGCGCAGGTGTGGACCGAGCATCCCCATCTGGCGCACGACTTCAGCGCGCTGCGGATGATCGCGATTGAACGGATCCTGGCGCCCTATGGTCTGCCGGCCAGCGCGGCCGACGAGGCCTTCGCGGTGTTTTTCCGCGCGCGCAACGAGGTTTCGCTTTATCCCGAGGCGCGCGAGGCGCTGGCGCAGCTGGCCGGCCGGGTCCCGATCGTTGCACTGACCAACGGCAACGCCTGCCTGCGCACCATCGGCCTGGATCACTATTTTCATGATGCGGTGCACGCCCGCGACGCCGGCGTCGCCAAGCCGGCAGCGGCGATCTTTCATCTGGCCTGCAGCCGCGCACGGGCGGCGCCGGAGCAGGTTCTGCACGTCGGTGATCATCCGCTTCAGGATGTGATCGGCGCGCGCCAGGCCGGTCTGCAGACGATGTGGCTGGACCGCGGCATGCACCTGTGGCCGGAGCATGAGACGCCCGCTCAGCGTTGCAAGGATCTTTCGCAGTTGGTCGAGGCAGTATTGCCGCTGCTCGACTGATACGCTTGGCGTCCGGGCATCACCGCCACACTGACATTCTGGAAACACAAGCAATGACTCGACTGGTACCCGCCGATTCCAGCGCCATCCCGATTCAAATCGTGAGCCGGGAGGGCTTCAATGACTGGCAGGCTGCGCAGCCCGAGCCGGTGCGCAACTGGGCCAGGGTGCAGCGCTTCGAAGGTGCGCCGGGGCAGACCCTGTGCCTGCCCGGCGACAAGGGCGAGCTGGTCCAGGTAGTGGTTGGCGCCACTCCGGCCAGTCCCCTGTGGACGCTGGCGCTGCTGCCAGACTCGCTGCCGGCGGGTTGTTATCGTCTCGCCGAGGACATCGATGCAGCGCAGCTGGAGTTACTGCTGCTCGGTTTTCTGATCGGCGGCTATCGCTTCACTCGCTACAGCGGCAAGGCACCCGAGGGAGTCACGCTGGCGGTGTCGGACCAGTCCCTGCTGAAGCGGGTGAGTGATATTGCGGCCGCATGGTCGCTGGCGCGTGATCTGGTCAACACGCCGACCGAAGATCTGGGACCGGCGGAGCTGGCTGAGGTGGCGGCCGCTGTGGCCAAGCGCCATGACGCCACCATTCGGGTGGTGGTCGGGCAGGCGCTGCTGGAGCAGAATTTTCCGGCGATTCATGCGGTGGGACGGGCCAGTCATCGGGCGCCACGATTGATCGAGCTGGACTGGGGTGATCCCGGCGATCCGGCGGTGACCCTGGTGGGCAAGGGGGTCTGCTTCGACACCGGCGGATTGAATATCAAGGGCGGCGAAGGCATGGCCCTGATGAAGAAGGACATGGGTGGGGCCGCGGTGGCGCTGGGGCTGGCCCAGCTGGTGATGGCGCAGCGCTTGCCGGTGCGGCTGAAACTGTTGATCCCGGCGGTAGAGAATGCGCTGGGGCCCGACTCCTATCGCCCCGGCGAGGTGATCAACACCCGGCCGGGACTGCGCGTGGAGATCGGCAATACCGATGCCGAAGGGCGCCTGATCCTGGGTGATGCGCTGAGCTATGCCGGGGAGCAGCGGCCTGAGCTGCTGCTCGACTTCGCCACCCTCACCGGCGCCGCGCGAGTCGCGCTGGGTGCTGATCTGCCGGCGCTATTCAGCGATGACGACGGGCTGGCCGATGGCTTGCTCGCTGGCGGCCGGGCGGTGGGCGATCCGCTGTGGCGGATGCCGCTGTGGGATGACTACCTGCTCGATCTGTCCAGCGCGATCGCTGACCTCAACAACGCCGGCAGTTCGCGCATGGGTGGTGCGATCACCGCTGCGCTGTATCTGAAGCGCTTCGTGCCCGCAGGCTTGCCCTGGGCCCACGTCGACACCTACTGCTGGAACCCCAAGGCGCGTCCAGGGCGCCCGCCGGGCGGGGAAGCGCAGAGTCTGCGCGCCGCCTTCAGCTATCTGGAGTGGCGCTACAGCGAGCAGCCCGAGCAGCGCCGCTAGTCAACCCCTTGGTCCGCCGCCCTCCACCTGATCGCCGGTCCGGGCCGCACCGCGTTCAGCCCGGCTCGGCGCCGCGCATCGGTTTGGCTCGTCGGCTGAGCAAGCTGGGCATCTGCTCGCGCAGCGAGGCAGAACGGCGGATTCGCGCCGGACGGGTGACCGTGGGCAATCGGGTGGTCACCGATCCGGAATTCCCCACTACCGAAGGCGGGCCACCAATGGCCGTCGATGGGGTCCCGGTTGGGAGCGCTGAGCGGGTCTATCTGATGCTCAACAAGCCGCGTGGGCTGACCACCACCACCGCCGACGAACGCGGGCGTGAGACCGTCTACCGCTGCCTGGACGACCCCTCATTGCCCTGGGTGGCGCCGGTGGGGCGGCTGGATCGCGCCTCCGAGGGCCTGCTGCTATTCAGCAATGATCCCGAATGGGCGGCGGCGATTAGCGCCAGCCATGGGATCAGCAAGACCTACCGGGTGCGCATAGACCGGATCGCCCAGCCTGCCCTGATCGAGTCCATGCGTGGCGGCATCCGCGATCGCGATGAACTGCTGAAGATCGTCTCGGGCCGGGTGCTCAGTGAAAGCGCCGGGCAGCAGCGCTGGATCGAGGTG
>JAGRJL010000375.1 GCA_020442775.1 Lysobacterales bacterium
GAGCCTCCGCCGCCGCATTATTGAGGGCACAGGGCACAGGGCACAGGGCACAGGGCACAGGGCACAGAAAAATACCGGATCTACTTTGGAAACACAATTTTCTTTCTTATTTATATACTTTATTGAATTAAGCTTGCTGAATGAGTGCATCTGACGCACCTTATGGCAAGCTTCTGTCGCGACTTTGGCTCTATGCTTGAATGCTGCAGATTGGCCACGGGAGGGTCGCCATGATCGAGCAAGCCAGCACCCCCAATCGGGTGGAGCATCAGATGACCGACAAGGGCTATGTGCCGGTCTACACCACCGCAGTGGTGGAGCAGCCCTGGGAAAGCTACAGCGCCGAGGATCACCGCACCTGGGCCACCCTGTTCGAGCGACAGATGGCGCTGCTGCAGGGGCGCGCCTGCGATGAGTTCTTCGAGGGTCTGAATGCGCTCAACATGAGCGCCGATGCGATTCCGAAATTCAGCGAGATCAACCAGATCCTCAAGGCCGCCACCGGCTGGACCCTGATCGGGGTCGAAGGTCTGCTGCCGGAGCTGACCTTCTTCGAGCACCTGGCCGCGCGGCGCTTTCCGGTGACCTGGTGGATCCGCCGGCCGGATCAGATCGACTACATCAGCGAGCCGGATCTGTTTCACGACCTCTTCGGTCACGTGCCGCTGCTGATGCTGCCGGTGTTCGCCGACTACATGCAGGCTTACGGCGAGGGCGGCCTGAAGGCCGCGCGCTACGGCGACGAGCCGCTCACCGAGCTGACCCGGCTGTACTGGTACACGGTGGAATTCGGCCTGATCAACACCCCCGACGGCCTGCGCATCTACGGTGCCGGGATCCAGTCGAGCAAGGGCGAGTCGATCTACAGCCTGGAGAGCGAGGCACCCAACCGGATCGGATTCGACGTCGAGCGGGTGATGCGCTCACGCTACCGCATCGACACCTATCAGAAGACCTACTACGTGATCGACAGCTTCGAGCAGCTGTTCCGCGCCACCGTCGATCCGGATTTTGGACCGATCTACTACCGGCTCAAGGGCGCCTCCGCGCATCCGGCCGGTGCGGTGCTGGAATCGGACAAGGTCTTCCATCGAGGCAGCGGTGAAGGCTGGCCGGAAGACGCCGACGCCTGAGGGGCCGCGCTGCTGCAGCGGCGCGCCCTGTCACCAACTGATCATCGCGGCGCCCAACGGCGGTCACGACGGCGACCTAGGTTGGGCTGGCCGCGGGTGAGGCGCCGAACAGGCGCGAGCGCTGGAGTGTTCAAGCTCAGCGATTACTCAGTTCACTCGCCGATTCTGGCTTGGCCGCCAGCCGTCGCGAGTCATCATGTACACCCGCTCACTGCCTTGGATTAGCTCTGCGCGGTCCCCAGACCAGCGCTCCCGCAACCTTGCCGCCTCGATCAAGAAAGACCCGGCACATCTGGGCATCAGCGTCATCCTGAGCACCTACAACCAGCCGGAGTGGCTGGAACGTGCGCTGTGGGCCTATGCCGGGCAGCGCGGTGCGGCGCCCTTTGAGGTCCTGGTTGCCGACGATGGCTCCGCGCCCGACACCGCCGCGCGAATCAACAGTCTGCGCCCCCAACTTCCTTTCGTCTTGCGCCATCTGTGGCAGCCCGACCAAGGATTCCGCAAGTGCCTGGCGCTGAACCGCGCGATCGCGCAGGCCCGCGGCGACTATCTGATTTTCAGCGACGGCGACTGTCTGCCGCGCAGCGATCTTGTCGCCACTCACCTGGCATTGCGTGCGCCAGGCCGCTTCCTCTCCGGCGGCTACATCAAGCTGCCCATGTCCACTTCGCTGGCGTTGACCCGGGAGCAGATCGAGCGTGGCCGGCATGGCGACTACGATTGGCTGCTTGCGCATGGGCTGAAGCCCGGGCGCAAGGCTGACCGGCTGCGTGCAAATCGCTGGCGCGCGCGCCTGATGGACGCGATCAGCCCCGCTCGAGCAAGCTGGAACGGACACAACGCCTCGGCCTGGCGCCAGGACCTGCTGGCGGTCAACGGCTTCGATCAGCGGATGCAGTATGGCGGGGAGGATCGCGAGCTGGGCGAGCGCCTGGTGCGATTGGGGATCGCCGGCAAGCGGGTCCGCCATCGCGCCATCGTGGTCCATCTTGACCAACCGCGCGGCTATGTGGAGGCGGAAATGATCGACGCCAATCGCGCGATTCGGCGTGCGGCCGCCAAAGCTGCGGCGCGCTGGACCGATCACGGTCTGAGCCCCAGCGCTCATCACCGCCACAGGCCTGTCTAAGCCGGACCAGTCTGTGCGCAAACCCGCGCCATGCCCATGAGCGCTGGTTTCCGCAGCCCCCACAGGGGTGTCGGTCCGCCGCGGCTCTCAGCAACTCCTCAGTTTCGCTGCCTAAAGTGGAATGCAGCCGGCGCACGAATCGGACGCCATCCATACCCGTGTTCCGGCTGCAACCACCTGACGCGATGAGGAGTGTAGCAATGAACCGTGTGCACCAAAGTAGCCTTTTGTCACTGACCCTGGCCGCCGCCCTGGGCTGCACCGCCGCGCAAGCCGGCGAGTGCCAGATCACCAGCTTCGCGCTGAAGCGGATGTGCTTCAACCAGGCCGAGACCGACTACTGGGAAACCCTGAGCTTCTGCTTCAATCAGGACCAGACCTCGCTCAACGAGTGTCGCAGCGAGGCTCGAGCGACTTTCTTCGAGGAATCTGCCTTCTGCGATGAGCAGACCGAGGCGCGCAACGACCTGTGCGAGGCGACTGACGACGGGCCCTATGTGCCGGCCATCGATCCCGAACAGTTTCTTTCCCCGGACGAGGCTGCGGCCGATCCCAATCCCTTCTTCCCGCTGATCATCGGTCGCCAGTACACCTATGTGGGGATCGAGGAGACCGTGGTCGTCACCATCACCGAGGACACCCGTGAAATCCGCGGGATCGAATGCACCGCGGTACGCGACACGGTGACCGACGAGGAAGGCAACGTGGTGGAAGACACCATCGACTGGTACGCCCAGGATCAGATGGGCAACGTCTGGTACTTCGGCGAGCTCAGCCAGAACTACGAGGACGGCTATCTGGAGAATCTGGACGGCTCCTTCACCGCCGACGACGAGGCCCAGCCGGGCATCATCATGCCGGCCGCGCCGGTGGTCGGTCAGGTCTTCCGCCAGGAGTTCAAGCCGGGCGAGGCCGAGGACGCCGGCGAGGTGCTGGCGCTGAACGGCTCCGCGTCGACCCCGGCAGCGGACTGCGGCAGCGGCTGTCTGGTGACCCGCGACTTCACCCCGCTGGAGCCTGACCACCTGGAAACCAAGTACTACGCGCCGGGCATCGGGTTTATCCTCGAAGTCGATGATGAAACCGGCGAGCGACTGGAACTGGTCGATCTGCAGGATCCGAGCTGATTGACTGCAACCGCTGTGGGGTCTGGTACCCCGCAGCGGTCCAGCCGACAAGGAGGCGCGGTGCACCGGGAATCACGCAAATTGGGATGGTTGCTGGGGCTGATCTTGCCCCTGGAATGTCTGGAGGCCGCCGACGGTGGCGTGCATGCGGCGAGCACCATCCACGCACCGGTTATCGACGGGCACCTGGACAGCGGTGAGTGGGCTGCGGCGGAAGCAGTACGCGCCTTCATCCAGGTCGAGCCTCAGATCAACGGCACACCCAGCGAGCAGACCACCCTGTGGCTGCTGCGCGATGACGAGTTTCTCTACGTCGCTCTGGCGCTGACCCAGAGCAGCCGTCTGGTGGCCCGCGAGTGGGTCCAGGACGCCGATCTGAGCGGCGACGATTTCGTGTCGGTGCAGCTCGATCCCTTCGCCAGCCGCGAAAAGGGCTATGCCTTCAGCGTCAATCCCAATGGCGCGCGCTCGGAATCCCTGATCAGCGACGGCGATGACTATGACGAGGACTGGGAGGATCTGTGGT
>JAGRJL010000376.1 GCA_020442775.1 Lysobacterales bacterium
TGCAAAGCGAGTATTCGCTGTGGACCCGCGAAGTGGAGAGCGACTCCCTGCTCGCCTGCCGAGAATTGGGAATCGGCTTCGTTCCCTACAGCCCGCTGGGGCGGGGCTTCCTGACCGGCGCCATTGCCCGACCGGACGACCTCGCGGAGAACGACTGGCGACGAGTCAATCCGCGCTTTTCAGCGGAAAATTTCGACGCCAACTGGGCCCTGGTCGATGCGGTCAGGCCCATTGCCCAACGGCTGTCGATGACCCCAGCACAGCTGGCCCTGGCCTGGCTGCTGGCCCAGGGAGCGGACATCGTGCCGATTCCGGGAACCCGCAGCGTGGGTCGCCTGGAGGAAAACGCCGCTGCGGCCAGCATCGAGCTTCCGGCCGAAGCACTTTGCGAACTGAACGCCGCGATTGAGGCGATCTCGATTCAGGGTACCCGTTACCCGGCGATCGCCATGTCCACGGTCAATCGCTAGCACCGAACAGGCGCGGGCCCGGATCAGGGCCCGTGCCTGCCCGATTGTGCGTATGGATGGGCAATGAACTCGATCCGCCCATCCGCGCCCCGCGTTCGACCGATCAACAAGGATCGGTCGGACCTGTTTCTGATCGACGAATTTCTCGATCCGCTCGAGTGTCGCCAGTGGATTGCCACTGCCGAAGCGAGCGGCTTTGAGCGGGCGCTGATCAACACCAGCGTCGGGCAACTGCCGGCGCCCGAGGTGCGCAACAACGACCGGCTGATCTGGGACGATCCCGAGCTTGCCGAGCGCTGGTGGCAGCGCGCCGCCGCGCTGATTCCGGCGGCCTTCGGTCGCTGGCATGCGTCGGGATTGAACGAGCGCTTCCGTTTTTATCGCTATCGCCCCGGACAGCGCTTCGCCGCACACTACGACGGCAGCTATCAGCGCAACCGGGATGAAAACAGCTGGCTGACCCTGCTGGTCTATCTCAATGATGACTTTGCCGGCGGAACCACCCGATTCGACCTCGCCGGGGTTGCTGACCCGGTGGTGGTCCAGCCCCAGGCGGGAATGGCGTTGGTGTTCATGCATGACCGCCTGCACCAGGGTGACGAGGTCACCGCCGGAACCAAGTACGTGCTCCGGACCGACGTGATGTACCGGCATGAGCGCGCTCAGTCCACGGATCTGTAGAGCAGGCGCCGGCTGGCCCAGGCGGGCTTCCGGGCTACACTGAGCCCCATCTGGAAGCGCATTCCTGGCTCGATGACGACCACCGATCAAACCACCGTGCTTTCCA
>JAGRJL010000377.1 GCA_020442775.1 Lysobacterales bacterium
CCGCAAATTCCTTGATTTGTTTGCGCGTCTTTTTCCCTGAATGCGGCGTTGGTCGTCGTCGCTATAGCCCTGCTATGCCTCCTCCTCTCGCCTTGCCTCAGGCAAAAATCCATCGGAACTAAATTCAACGTATTTACGGTTCACCACACTAGCTCTCCCGCAGCACCCTGAGCGGCGAAACGCTGACCACCTTGCGGGTGGCGCGCAGGCCGAGGCCGGCCACGGCGGCGGCGGACAGGGCGGCCAGCACGGCGGTGGTGCGCCAGTCGACGGCGAAGGGCAGCTCGAACAGTCGCTCACCCAGCCAGCCGGTGGCAAAGCTGGCCGCCAGCGCGGCGGCGGCGCCGGCTACTGCGCCCATCAGACCGAACTCGGCGGCGCGGGCCAGGGTGAGCTGGCGGCTGCGTGAGCCCAGCGCGCGCAGGATGGCACCCTCGCGCAGGCGTTCGTCGGTGGTTGAGCGGATCGCCGCCAGCAGCACCATCAGTCCCGCGGCGACGGTAAACAGGAACACCGCCTGGATCGCGAGCGCGGCCTGATCGGCGGTGCGGCGGATCTGCGCGATCAGCGCATCTACGTCGATCATGGTCATGTTGGGGAAGCGCTCGACCAGCTGTGCTTCCTGATCGGCGAGGGTCCGGGGATAGTGCAGTGAGGTGATCCAGCTGGCCGACATCCCGGCCATTGCTTCGGGTCTGGCGATCACGAAGAAGTTGGGCAGAAAGCTCTCCCAGTCCAGATCGCGCAGATTGACCACAGTCCCTTCCAGCGGCAGCCCGCCCACGTCGAAGCGCACCTTGTCACCGAGTTTCCAGCCCAGGCGCTCGGCCAGACCACGCTCCACGCTGAGCGCGTCGGCGGGAATCTTCGCCAGATCCCACTCCGGGCCGGCCACGATTCGATTGTCCGCCCGCAGCTCGGCGGCGAAGGACAGATTGAACTCGCGCTCGGCCAGGCGCCGGGCCCGCTGCGTCTCGAACTGCGTGGTGTCGACCGGCTCGCCGTTGAGCGCGGTGAAACGGCCGCGCACCATCGGATAGAGGCCGCGATCGACGATGCCCAACTCGGCCAGGGTGGCGCGGAACTCATCGACCTGAGGCTCCTGCAGGCCGATGATGAAGCGATTGGGAATATCCGGCGGCAGCTGCGCCTGCCAGCGATCGATCAGCTGGGTGCGCAGCATCACCAGCAGCGCGAGCGCAGCAAGGCCCAGGCCCAGAGCGACGATCTGTCCCAGGGTGGCCCAGCGCCGCCGGCGCATCCCGCCCAGGGCAATCCGCAGGGTGCCGCCGCTGCGCCGGGCCCACCAGCTGCCGACGCTGAGCAGCAGCGCGCCCAGCACGGTCAGCGCCAGCGCGATCGCCAGCAGCGCGCCCAGGGTGGCGCCCAGCAGGGTTGCGTCAGCCGCCTGCCAGGCCAGCAGGCCAATTGCGGCGATCAGTCCAATCCCGCCGTTCAGCCACCAGGCCAGCGGCGGCGCGCTCAGCTCGCGGCGCAGCACCCGCAGGGTCGGTACCCGGGCCAGCCGCAGCAGCGGCGGCAGGGCGAAGGCATAGAGCACCACGATGCCGGTCAGCGTCCCACCAATCCAGGCGCTCAGGGGCGCGCTAGGCAGTTCCACCCCCAAACCCGGCGCCATGAAGCGGGCGGCGATGGTCTGCAGCAGCCAGGCCAGCGGCAGCGCCACCGCCATAGCCTGCACCGCCACGCCGGCCAGCTGCAGCAGGGTCAGGCTCATCAGCTGGCCCTGGCGGGCGCCAACGCAGCGCAACACCGCGTAGGCATCCAGATGGCGCTCGGCGTGGCGACGGGCAGCCAGCGCCACCGCGATGCCGGCCAGCACCGAAGCCAGCACTGCCGCCAGCCTGAAGAAGCGCCCGGCGCGATCCAGCGCCTGACGCAGCTCAGGGCGTGCCTCGCTGCCGTCCTCCAGCCGCTGGCCGCGAACCAGCCCTTCGTTCAGTTCCTGCTTGAGCCTGGTGATCGCGGGCGCTGGGCCGGTGAACACCAGGCGCCAGCCGGCCCGGGTGCCTTCCTGGATCAGCCCGGTCGCGGGCAGGTCGTCCTGATTGATGAACACCCGATCGGTAGCGGCGACGTAGTCGACGATCGCATCGGGTTCGGCGTTGACGATGCCCGCCAGCGGCAGCTGCGACTGGCCCAGATCCACCCTGTCGCCGATCTTCAGCTGCAGCGCGCGCGCCAGTCTTGCCCCGACCCAGACCTGGCCGGCGGGCGGGCCGCCTGTATGCTCGCTGCCGTCGCTCAATGTGTAGCGCCCGACCAGCGGGAAATTTGGGCCCAGACCCTTGACCTCGACCAACTTGAACTGGCCGTTGGCGCGCAGCATGCTGGCGAAGGCGGTGGTTCCGGCGACGGCAATGTCCAGTTCCCTGGCGCGCTCCCGCCAGCGCTCCTCGATCGGCAGGTCGGCTCGCAGCACCAGATCGCCGCCCTGCATTCGCGCAGCGGCCATGTTCATGCCCAGCTCTACCCGGCTGGTCAGCGCGCCCACCGCCGTTGCCGCGAGCATCGCCAGACCGACCGCCAGAGTCACCAGAGTCAGTTCGCCGCTGCGCTGTTCGCGCCGCAGCAAACGCCAGGCCAGCCGCCAGTTGGGTGCGTTCATCGCGAGGACTCGTCGACCAGCCGTCCGCCGGCCAGGGTCAGCGTGCGCCCGCAGCGCTGGGCCAGACCCAGATCATGGGTGACCAGCACCAGGGTAGTGGCGCCGCCGGCGTTGAGTTCGAACAGCAGATCGGCGATCTGTTGGCCGGTGGCGGTATCGAGGTTGCCGGTAGGTTCGTCGGCAAACAGCACTGCCGGTCGGGTGACGAAAGCGCGCGCGATTGCCACTCGCTGCTGCTCGCCGCCGGACAGCTGTCGCGGCGAGTGATCCAGACGCTCGCCGAGGCCAACCCGCTGCAGCCACTCACGCGCCTTGGCCTCCGCGTCGCGGTCGCCCAGCAGCTCCAGCGGCAGCATCACGTTCTCCAGCGCGGTCATCCCGGTGAGCAGCTGAAAGGCCTGGAAAACGAATCCCACCTGTGCCGCGCGCAGGGCGGCCAAGCCATCCTCGTCCAGCTTGGACAGTGACTGACCGGCCAGTTGCACTTCCCCGCGGGTGGGCCGGTCGAGCCCGGCAAGCAGCCCCAGCAGCGTCGACTTGCCGGAACCGGAGGCGCCGACAATGGCCACCGATTCGCCACGGGAAATCTGGAAACTGACCCCCTCGAGGATCTGCAAGGCATGATCACCCAGATGCACCGTTCGGCTGAGGTCGCTGGCGGTCACCGCCCAATCGCTGGATTCGGGCTTGAACGCGCTGGCGCTGTCGAAGGTGTTGGTGGCTGGGGCCTGGTTCATGCAGTGTCCTTGAAAATCAGTCGCGGTGATGCCAGCTCTAGTGCCGGCGCAGGCTTGCACCCGCTGCCGCCTGTGAGCGCCATTGGAATAGGGGTCGATTGATCGCAATGCAACGTCTGGTTCTGCAGTTTCTGTTAGCCATCGTCGTCGGCCTGTGCACGAGCGGCGCCTTCGCGCTTTCGCCGGCGCCCGCAGAAGCGAAGATTCTGGTCCACGGCGACAGCCTCTCGGCGGCCTACAACATGCCGGTGACGGCCAGCTGGGTTGCCCTGCTGGGACAGAAAGCGGCTCAGCAGTCCCCGCCCTGGACCGTGGTCAACAGCTCGGTGAGCGGCGAAACCACCAGCGGCGGTCTGGCCCGATTGCCGGCACTGCTGACGCATCACCAGCCGCAAATCGTGCTGCTGGAGTTGGGCGCCAACGACGGCTTGCGAGGGTTGGATCCGGCAGCGATGCAGGCCAATCTGGCAGCGATGATCGAGCTTAGCCAGGCCGCCGGCGCGCAGGTGCTGCTGATCGGGATTCAGCTGCCGCCGAACTTCGGCCAGCTCTACAACGCCGAGTTCGAACGGGTTTTCAAGGCTTTGGCCGAGACCTACCAGCTGCCGCTGATCCCCTCCCTGCTCAAACCCGTCGAGCTTGAGCGTGAGGCCTTCCAGCCCGATCAACTGCATCCCAGAGCCGAGGTTCAGGAGCGCCTGATGGTGCCGGTTTGGGACGCGCTGCAGGCACTGCTGCTGAAGCATTCGGCGACCGGCTAGCGGCGGACGTGTAGGATGTGAAGCGCCTGCACACCGCTTCGATTGATCCGCTCAACAAGGCTTCAACGCCTGCTCTCATCGGGTCCTGGCGGCGGTTGGCGCTCGCTCCGCAATTTCTGATGAGGTATTCGATGCGTCCACTGAGCCTGCTGGCGCCCATGCTTCTGGCATTGTTGTCCGGCTGCGGTGAGCCGGTCCCGCCGCCAGCTCCTTCCAGCGATACTGACCCCGGCATCACTATGGAGATCGGCGCAAGCCAGACCCTGGATGCGGCGATCGAACAGCTGTCGATGACTTATTTCTCGCAGGTGCCCGAGGCAGCCACCTACGCCGGCGCACCGGAGACCCTGGCGGTGGGCGCCAACACCCGCCTGAACGACCGTTCGAGCGCGGGAATTGCGGCCCGCATCAGCGCCATCGACGCGCGCCTGAACGCACTCAAGGCGGTCCCCAGCGAGGGCCTGGATCGCCAGCAGCAGCGCATCCGCACCAACCTGATCTTGCTCATGGACGCTGCCCTGGAGCCGGCCCGGGTAGTCGACTACGGCAGTCCGCTGGACACCTACGGGGTTTGGTATCTGCCCTACGTGATCAATCAGAACTCGGGTCCAACGGTGGACATTCCCAACATCATGGAAGCGCAGCAGTCGGTGCGAACGGCGGCCGAGGCGGACGACTACCTGGCGCGCCTTGAGCAGATTCCGGCGGCCCTGGATGGCGCATTGGAGAAGCTGCGTCACGATGTGGAACTGGGTGCCAGCCCGCCGGATTTCATCATCTCCAAGGCCCAGGCAGTGGTGGACGCCTTCGCCGACGCGCCGGCCGATCAGAACGTGCTCTACAGCAGCTTCGTGGCCAAGCTGGCCAAGGCCGACCTGGCCGAAGCCAATCAATACGCCGCGCGGGCGCTGGACCTGGTGGAGAACGGGGTGCGTCCTGCCTATCGCCGAATCAGCGCTTACCTGACTGAGATCCAGCCGTTAGCCCCGCATGATGCGGGCATCTGGCGCCTGCCCAATGGAGAGGCGCTATACCGGGCGACCATCCGGCACATGACCGACACCGATGTGCCCGCCGAGCAGATTCATCAGATCGGACTCGATGAGGTCGCGCGGATCAGCGCGGAAATGGACGTGCTGCTCAGGGCGCAGGGCTATGACCAGGGCACCGTCGGCGAGCGGATGATCGCGATGGGCAAGGAGCCGCGCTATGTCTTTCCCAATACCGCCGAAGGCAAGGCGGCGCTGCTTGACAGCATCCGGGCGCAGATGGCCAACGCCCAGGCGCTTCTGCCGGAGTACTTCGGGATTTTGCCCAAGCACCCGGTAGAGCTGCGCACGGTGCCGGAATTCGCGCAGGACTCGGCGCCCGGGGGCTACTACGATCCGCCCACCAGCGACGGCTCACGGCCCGGCATCTATTGGGTCAATCTTCGCGACACCGCGATGTTGCCCAAGTTCTCCGCACCCACCTTGACCTATCACGAGGCCATTCCGGGTCATCACATGCAGGTGGCCATCGCTATCGACCAGCCAGCCCCATTCCTCGCCAAGTCCTTCTTCTCCAACCCCACCGGCGAAGGCTGGGCGTTGTATGCCGAGGCGCTGGCGGCAGAGATGGGGCTGTACGCCGACGATCCGGTCGGCGACATCGGCCGGTTGCGCGATGAACTGCACCGCGCCGTCCGACTGGTGGTCGACACCGGCATGCACGCCAAGCGCTGGAGTCGGGAACAGGCGATCGAGTACATGATTGCCACCGAAGGCAACGAGGAAAGCGACGCGGAATCCGAGGTCGAGCGCTATGCGGTCTGGCCTGGCCAGGCGCTGGGTTACAAGATCGGCATGCTGAAGATCCAGGAACTGCGGCGCGATGCAGAAGCCGCCCTGGGCGAGGATTTTGATATTCGCCAATTCCACGATCAGCTGCTTGCAATCTCATCTTCGGCACTGCCGGTGATCGAGCAGGAGATGCGGGACTGGATCGCCGACCAAGACTCTAGCGGCTGATCCGCAGCAAGCCGGTGAGCGGCGGAGCCGCGATCGATGCGAGTTCGCGAGCCATGCGGTTCGTTCCTCACCGCACCCTACCCGGGTACGGGGCCCTCAATCGTAGGATGTGGTGAGTGCTAGCGAACCGCATCGCGGGCAATCCACCCTTCGA
>JAGRJL010000378.1 GCA_020442775.1 Lysobacterales bacterium
GCAGAACGCAGCTACCGCCGGTCAGGGCACCATCCTGCGGGTCACTCTGGATACGGTGCAGAAGCTGCTGGAACTGCGCAAGGAGGCGTCCGCCACCCAGGTGGAGAAGGAAATAGACCGGGTCCGCGCTGAACTCCGCGCCGCCGTCAGGCGGATGAAGGATCTGGTGAAATCAGCCCGCAGCGAAGCTGAAATGAATGAGATCAAGGCGATCGCGGCTCGCGCAGGCTTCGATCATCTCGATTTCAGCCCGCTGCTGCACGCCGGACACAACCTGATGGGCTGGCGCATGACCGGCAAACGAAGCAGCTGAGAGTCTGATCCGAAATCCCTTCGATCCCGGCCTCGTTCCAGGTCGGGTAGACCCGTACTCAGCGGTGCAGCCAACCGGTGATGCTGCTGCGACCGCTGCGGGCGAAGGGTGCGACCGATTGCACCGCGTGTGACTGCGGCACCTTGAACATGTTCAGGGTGTTGAAGCTGGGCAGGAAGCCGTCGCTGATGTTGCCGCGCTCGTCAAAAAAGACCAGGTGGCCGCCCCAGTTGCGATTCCAGTTCTTGGTCAGGCTCAGCACATAGGCCGCAACCCGGTCCCGGGTGGCGTGGCGATCGTCGTGATCGGTGAGGAAATGGCCGGGTCCGTAGACGCTGGCCAGCGCGTCGGCGTGGGCAATCGCAGGCTCGCCGGTGATCTCGCGCATCAGCTGCAAGAAGGCGTCACTGTTGAGGAATGCGTGCGCCGGGTGCAGCGGATGCTCGGGATTCTCCCCTCGCTTGACGTTTTCAGTGATGTAGTACTGCAGAAAGCAGTACTGAAACTGGGTGCCGGCGCGCTGATTGATTGCGTGATAGAAGCGCTGGCGCTGTGGTTCAGGCAGCCGCTGTACCTCGGCAAGCGGGCTTTCCACCGCCGACTCGCCTTCGTTGTAGGCCACATACCATTGGGTATTTTTCTGAAAGGCGCGCAGCAGCGCCTCGGCGCACTCGCGCTTGAGCAGCTCGGGTATCTGCAGGCGGCCATGGGTGGCGAAAGCCTGCGCCAGCGCGTCCACGTTCAGGTCCGGGTTGAGCTCGATTTCCACTTCCATCGGGGAGCCATCGCTGCAAAGGGCCGACCGAATGGCCGACTCCGCGCGATGCTAGCACGACGATCCAAAGCGGCCCGGGCCGCAAGGCCGCCAGCGGCGTCACCATGATTCGCCTTGTCCGCTCGGCGTCTCCTTGCCTTGACTGCGCGGTATCAGACTGCAGCCATGGCGCTCGCAGGTCTCGCCCGAGTACTCGCCCTTATGCCAACGTGGAGCGGGTCAGGTCGCCTGCTGGACCTCGGCTTCCAGGCCCACCCGAGCCCAGCCGGTCAGCGCATAGCGACAGCGGTCCACGTAGGGCGGCACCATGCTCACCGAGTGGACCGCCGGCACCCGAAACAGCGACAGGGCGTTGAAGCGCGGGGTGAAGGCCTGCTCCACCTGACCGTGCTGATCGACAAACTGCAGCAGCCCGCCATGATCGACTGACCAGTTCGGGGTGAGGTTGATCACGAAAGCGGCCGCCCGGCCCAGGGTGTCGGCGCTGTCGTCATGCATGGTGAGGAAATGCCCGGCGCGGTAGCGCGACAGCTGGCCGTCGGTATAGCTGATCAGCGCGTTACCGGAAACCGCGCGCAGCAGATCGAGAAATTCTTCGCTGCGCAGCAGGCCATAAGCCTGAGCAAGGACCTCATCGTCCAGCCGCTGCGCGCGCGCGACCTCATACAGCGGATAGCGCTCATAGAGATACTGGAAACCGCCACGCGCCTCATCATTGACCAGCTTCTGGAACAGGGCGATGCGCTCGGGCGGCAGCTTTTCCATCTCCAGCGCGTCGAACTCCCGGTGCATTCCGGATATACGGGTCACCAGGCGCCATTCAGACCAGCGCTCGGCCCTGGCCAGCAATCGTTCGGCAAATTCTGCCTCTAGCAGATTGGGAATCAGCAGGCGGCCCTGAGCGCGAAATTGCGCGCGTAGCGCTTCCAGATCATTGCGGGGGGCCAGCATTGGCGATGGTTGATCCAAGATGAAGTACTGCAGCCTAGGCGGATGGCGGTCTTCACATAGATCAAAAACTGCGAAAAATGGTCGCAAAAACCGTCAGCAATCGACCCAGATTTCGCCACGAAGGAGAATCTGCGGGGTTGGGAGCGCTGAAATCCACCGGATCTTCCCAGCCAGTTCAACAAAATCCCCCGGACGGTCGGCGCTGTCACAATCTCGACATCAAAACGCGCTTCAATTCCCACTTGAGTTTCACTCGGATTGCAGGTTGATGACACAACGCATCCTCATTGTTGAAGATGAGCGGGCGATTCGCGACATGATCACCTTCGCGCTCAGGCGCGCGGGAATGGATCCGATCGCCTGTGAAGACGCGCTGGCTGCACAGCACGCGATCGGCGAAGGCCTGCCGGATCTGATCTTGCTGGACTGGATGCTGCCCGGAATGAGCGGCCTGGAATACTCGCGCAGACTCAAGCGCGATGAGCTCACCCGCGATATCCCGGTGATCATGCTGACCGCACGTGGCGAGGAGGATGACCGGGTCATCGGCCTGGACGCCGGGGTGGACGACTACGTAGTCAAGCCCTTCTCCACCCGCGAGCTGATCGCGCGTATCAAGGCGGTGATGCGCCGGGCCAACCCAGGAGCCGACGGTCAGGTGGTCAAGCAGGGCGATCTGGGGCTAGACACGGCTGGCCATGGGGCCTTCGCAAAGGGCAATACGGT
>JAGRJL010000379.1 GCA_020442775.1 Lysobacterales bacterium
GCCCGACATCAGCGGCAGTACGGTGAGCGCCACCAGCAGCGACATCGCCACCGCCACCGCGATGGTCAGCGCCAGGTCGGCGAACATCTGACCCTCCACATCGGCCAGAAACAGCACCGGGAGGAATATCGCCACGGTAGTGGCGGTGGAGGCCAGCAGGGCGCCGCTGACCTGATCGCTGGCACCAACGGCTGCTTCGGTCGGCGACTCGCCGCGCTGGCGCCAGCGCAGGATGTTCTCGGCCACCACGATGGCGGCGTCCAGGGTCATGCCGACCGCGAAGGCCAGCCCGGCCAGGCTGATGATGTTCAGACTGCGGCCCAGCATGCTCAGCACCAGCACCGTCGCCAGCAGCGACAGCGGAATGGTCATCGCGATCAGCAAGGTGGTCTTGCGGTTGCGCAGGAACAGCCACAGCACGCCAATCGCCAGGGCAATCCCTGCGCCCAGATTGGCGCCCAGCAGCGAGAGTGCCTGACGGATGAACAGGGCAGAATCGAAACTCTGCTCGATCGCCAGTCCGGCCTCGGCCAGCGCACCGCTGCGCAGCTCCGCGACGACTTCCTGGACCGCGTCGAGGGTGCTCAGCACGTTGGCCCCGGGCGCACGCACCAGGCGCAGCCCGATCGCCGGGTTGCCGTTCTGGTAGGTCGCATTGGACCGATCCGGGCGCTCCACGCTGACTGTGGCGACATCGGCCAGCCTGACCGGACGACCATCGCGCCAGGCCAGGATCTGCTCGCTCATCTGCTCGGGGCGGTAGCGCGCCGCCAGCTTCAGGGTGTACTGGCGGCGACCCACGTCGACGAAGCCGCCGGAGACGTCGTCCGAGCGCGCCGCCAGCTCGGCGATGGTCGATAGCGCGATCCCATATTGCGCCGCGCGCACCGGATCGACGCGGATCACCAGGTCCTCCGGCGGGCCAGCGTTGATTTCCACCGAGGCGACCCCGGGTACCGCCTCCAGCCGCGGCTTGACTACGTCCTCGATCAGTCGCAGATGGCTGTGGATGGGGCCGACGGTGCCGGGCAACAGCTGAACAAAGAAGAAGGTCAGGTTGGTATTGACGTCGTCGCCGGCAGCGCCGCCGACGATGGTGGGGCGCTCGGCCTCGGCCGGCCAGCTGGGGAGCCGGTTGAGGCGCGAGAGCACTTCGATCTGGGTTTCGGCCATCGGCGTACCGAGGGCGAAGCGCAGGTTGATCCAGGTATTGCCCGGGCCCGCGTTGGCCTCCATCTGCTCCAGGCCCGGAAGCCCCTGCAGGACCCGCTCCAGCGGTTCCACCAGATCACTCTCGACCGCTTCCGGCGAGGCTCCGCGCCAGCTGGCGCGAATCGCCATACTCGGCGCCTCGATATTGGGGAACAGCTGCATCGGCAGCCGATCAACCGCGTTGATTCCCAACAGCACCAGCAGCGCGACCCCGAGCATTACCGCTGCGGGATAGGAAAGAGCCAGCCTGGGAAGCGACATGATGACCTCGTCCGTGCCTTCTTGATGGCGCACCTTGCGCCCTCGGATGCGGCCACAGACGGGTCAGAGGTCATGATGTTCCCGCCAATGCGACGAGCGGAAGGGCCTGCGCGGTGGGCCGAAAGGGTCTGTGTGGAGAACCGCCTGGTGGCAGGCGCGGGATCAGGCGCCCAGCTTGGCGTCCGGTTCGGCAGATCGGTCGTCGCCAACAAGGCTGGGCCCCAGATGAGCCCGCAGCGCCTCCGGCGCCAGCGCCGGGGTAAACAAGAAGCCCTGTACCACGTCGCAACCCAGCTCCTGGATCAGTCGCGCCTGGGTTTCCGATTCCACCCCCTCGGCGACGATGCTCAGGCCCAGATCGCGCGCGAACTGGACGATGGTGCGGACGATGGCGCGGTGGCGCTCGTTGCTGTCGATGTCGTGGATGAAGCCGCGGTCGACCTTGAGGCCGTCAAAGTTGCTTTCCGAAAATGACACCAGCGACGAATAGCCGGTGCCGAAATCATCGACCACCAGCTTGACCCCGATCTGCTTGAGCGCCGACAGGATCTGATGCAGATTGCCGACCGCTCCGCGAAAGACCGTCTCGGTAATTTCCAGATGGACCTGGCGCGGGGCGGTGTGGCTGCGGCGCAGGCGATCAGCCAGCTGGCGGGCGAAGTCCGGCGCGGTGAACAGGCGATCGGAGATGTTGACCGACAGCCGCGCCGGCGCGCTGTCGCCAAACTCTTCCTGCCACTGGGCGAAATGCCGCAGCGCCAGTTCCAGCATTCTCAAGTCGATGCTGGGCAGCATGCCGGAGTCTTCAGCGACCCCCAGGAACTGCGCCGGCAGCAACATGCCGCGGCGTGGATGCCGCCAGCGTGCGAGTGCTTCCACGCCTACGATACGCCGCGACTCCAGCGAATACATCGGCTGAAACCAGGCTTCCAGCTCGTTGCGCTCCAGCGCAAAACGCAATTCGGTTTCCAGCGACAGCCGTTCCCGCGCCGCGCTGTGCATATGACTGTCGAACATCGCGTGGCAGCCGCCGCCGCGGGCCTTGGCGCGGAACATCGCGGTGTCGGCATCGCGCATCAGATCCTCGGCCTTGCGCTCGCTGCCGCGGATCAGCACCAGGCCGATTGAAGCGCCGGTAAAAACCTGATGGCCGCGCACCTGGAAGGGGCTGGCCAATACCTGGTTGACCGCTCTGGCCAGCGCCTCAGCGCCGTTTTCATCGATCGCGGTGCGGGTCAGCAGGGCGAACTCGTCGCCACCGTAGCGGGCAATGATCGCCTTGGCCGCCAGCGCCTTGGACAGTCGCGCAGAGAACTTGACCAGCAGATCATCGCCAGCGGCATGGCCCAGACTGTCGTTGACCAGCTTGAAGCGGTCCAGGTCCAGCAACAGCACCGCCCGGGCCAGCCCGTCCTGCTGGCTCTGTTCCAGCGCCTGGGCCAGTTCGATCTCGAAGCTGCGACGGCTGGGCAGGCCGGTAAGGTTGTCGTGATGGGCAAGGAAGCGCAGCTCCTGTTCGGCTGCGCGACGGGCGCTGTTGTCGAGCAGGCTGCCCTCCAGAAAGCCCGGGTCGTCGTCATCTCGACGTACCAGTCGGGTGCTGGTCAGGGCCCAGAATCGCTCGCCATTGCGACGGTAGAGCTCCACTTCCCGGCCAACAATCTGGCCCTCCTCGAGGATTTTCTGCAGCAAGGTCTCGCGTTCGTTGCGATCGACATACCACTGCGACATGTTGCCGACTTCGCGCACCATCGCCCTGGGCGAGTCGAAGCCGAACATCTGCGCCATCGCCTCGTTGACCTCCACCATGCGCCCGTCCAGGGTGCTCTGAAACATCCCCAGCACCGCGTGCTGAAACAGCAACCGGTAGCGCTCCTCGGCCGCGGCCAGGCGCTGCTGTTGCGCGCGGACCTCGGTGATGTCGCGCAGAGTCCCGATCGAGGCAGGCGCACCGCGATATTCCACCGCGCCGGCGCGCACCGCACACAGTCTGCGCTCGCCGTCGCGGCGCAGCAGGTGGATCTCGTACTCCTGGGTTTCAAAAGAGCCGGCTTCGCGCTGGCTGCGCCGTTCGGCCTGGGCCTTCAGGTCCTCCGGACAGACCCAGTCGAAGTAGCTGGCGCCAACCATTTCCTCGCTGGTGTAGTCGAGGATCGCGCCCAGCGCGTCGTTGGCGAAGATTACCCGCCCGTGCTGCATCAGGAACACCCCGTCGCGGGAGTTTTCCACCAGGTTGCGGTACAGCGCTTCGCTCTGGCTCAAGGCCTGCTGCGCTTCGACCTTGTCGCTGATGTCGATCAGCGTGCCCTCGAAATACAGCGGTCGACCCTGGCCATCGAACACCGCGCGGGCGCTTTCGGAAATCCACAGCACCGAGGCGTCGGCCCGGCGGATCTGGGCGCTGGTCAGAGTGATCAGGCCCTTGTCGAGCAGTTCCTCGGTGATCCGCCCGGCGTGCCCGATGTCGGTGTAGGGGAAGTGGTCGGCGTCGCCGATGGCCGCCATCAGCGCAGGCGGACTGTCGTAGCCCAGCAGCTTGGCCAGCGCCGGGTTGACCTCCAGCAGTCGTCCGCTGCGGGCGTCGCGGCGGTAGATGCCGAATTCCGACTCCATCACCAGCGCCCGATAGCCGTAGGCCTCACGCTCGCGTGCGCTGGCTTCGTCCGGGTAGCTGCGAATGTCGTTGAGCAGCGCGATCACATAGCGCTCGCCCTGGTAGTCGATCAGATTCGCGGTCAGCAGGCCATCGAGGTATTCGCTGTCGCTTTGGCGTATCGCGATCGGTTCACCGACGGTGAATCCGCGCTGGGTAAGCACGCTCAGCACGCCCTCGCGGCTGCGCTGGTCGCGCCACAGCCCCAACTCCATCGCGGTGCGTCCGATCGCCGCGCCCGGGGCAATCCCGAAGCGTTGCTCGAATCCCGGACTCATCGCCACAATCTTGGCGTCGTGCAATCGGGAAACCAAAACCAACACGTCGGCTGAGGTGAAGACCTCAACCAGTCGCGAGAGTGCCGACACAGCGGGCGTGGTTTCGGCCATGGCGCTGAGTGTATCCGCAGTTCCACGGCTACGCTTTCCAGCTGTGTCACGAAGTGTGCCCTGGATCGGTGCTGATTCAACGCGGCTGCACGGAACCGGCCCTGCCGCCGTCCCGTCGGGTAACCGCGACCTCGATCGATCACAGCGATGCGGGCGGAACGCCCGCGGTCCCTACTGCAAGTCCGCGTCCTGGACCGCGCGGATCTTGCCTGCATCGGCCCTTGCCCTCGCTGGATCGGCGTTGACCACCTAGGCCGCGCCCTTGGGGAAATGCAATTCGACCTTTTGCACGCCGGGAATCAGCTCGATCAGATCCTTCAGATCGGCAGAAGCCGCCACTCGCCAGGTATCCGGCAGCTCGAACTGAACCGCGCCCTCGGGGCGCTCCAGCAGCACCCGCACCAGCGCCGGTCCACCGCGATAGGGGGCCAGGATTTTCTTCAACTCAGTGATTGCCTCGACCCCGCAGCCGTTGAGCGCGATGCGCAGACCGCGGGCGAACTGCGCGCAGGCCTGCGGCACGCTCCAGGCCCGGCGGACCCGCATCTGCGGCTGCTCGCTGAAGCTGTCCATCGAGACCTGACCTTCCACCACGATGATTTCCTCGCTGATCAACAGCGGCGCGGACTCGGCAAAGACCTCACCGAAAAAGGCCAGCTCGATCCGACCGCTGCCGTCTTCGATGGCGACGAAACGGCTGCTGTCATTGCGCTGGCGCATGGCGACGATCTGGCCGGCCAGAATCAGCGGCGGATCATCCCGACGCGAGCGCTCGGGAATCCGCCCATCCAGCTCGCCAATGCGCGCACTGGTGAAGCCGTCGAGCATGCTGCGGTAGGCATCGACCGGGTGTCCGGACACATACCAGCCCAGGGTGTCGCGCTCTGCCTTGAGCAGACTGAGCAGCGGCCATTCGGGTTTCGCCGGACAGCCTGGGGCTTCGGCCACCACCTGTGCCGCGCCAAAGATGTCGGTCTGGCCTGACGCGCCGTCGCGCTGGCGCTGGTCGGCGCCGCGCATCGCCTCGGGCACAAAGGCGCTGAGGCTGGCGCGATTGGGGCCGAGTCCATCGGCGGCGCCGCTGGCGATCAGCGCCTCCAGCACCCGCCGGTTGATCTTGCCCAACTCCAGCCGGGAGAGCAGGTCGTTGAGGTCGCGAAAGGCGCCTCCGGACTGGCGCGCGTTGACGATCATCTCGCCGACCGCGTGACCGACCCCCTTGATCGCGCCCAGCCCATAGCGGATCTGCTTGCCCTGGTCCGCGCGGAAATACCATTCGCCTTCGTTGATGCTGACCTTGCGCACCTGGATTCCGCTGCGAGCGCAGTCGCGCAGCGCCTCCACCACCTTGTCGGTGTTGTCCATGTCCGAACTCAGCACCGCGGCCATGAATTCCGCCGGATAGTGCGCCTTGAGCCAGGCGGTCTGGTAGGACACCAGCGCATAGGCCGCCGAATGCGACTTGTTGAAGCCGTATTCGGCGAACTTTTCCATCAGATCGAAGATCGCGGTCGCCACCTTGGGCTCGATCCCGTTGCCGGCCGCGCCCTGCTCGAAGATCACCCGCTGCTTGGCCATCTCCTCGGGCTTCTTCTTGCCCATTGCGCGGCGCAGCAGGTCGGCGCCACCCAGGGTATAGCCGGCCAGAACCTGGGCGATCTGCATCACCTGCTCCTGGTAGACGATCACCCCGTAGGTGGGCTTGAGGATCGGCTCCAGCATCGGATGCGGGTAACTGACCTCGGCGCGGCCGTGCTTGCGGTCGACAAAGTCGTCGACCATGCCCGACTGCAGCGGTCCCGGCCGGAACAGCGCGACCAGCGCGATGATGTCCTCGAAGCAGTCGGGCTGGAGCTTGCGGATCAGCTCCTTCATCCCGCGGGATTCCAGCTGAAACACCGCAGTGGTGTCGCAGCGCTTAAGCAGGGCGTAGGTCTGCGGGTCGTCCAGCGGCAGCGCGTCGATATCCAGCGCCGCTTCGCCACCATCCAGACGGCGCTGATTGATCGCCTCGATGGCCCAGTGAATGATGGTCAGGGTGCGCAGGCCCAGGAAATCGAACTTGACCAGACCCACCTCTTCGACATCCTTCATGTCGTAGTGGGTGACTGGGGTGTCGGCTTCGGCTTCCTGGTGCAGCGGACAGAAGTCGGTGATCGGTGCGGGCGCGATCACCACCCCGCCGGCGTGCTTGCCGGCGTTGCGCACCAGGCCCTCCAGCTCCAGTGCCAGATCGACCAGCGGCCGAACTTCATCATCGCTGCTGTAGAGCTCGCACAGCTCGGCGCTGATCCGCTCCGGCTCCTTCTGCGATTTTTCGGTGCGCCCCAGCGAGTCGCCCAGGCTGGTGCCCAAAGGTCGGTTGGGGATCAGCTTGGCAATCCGGTCGACCAGCCCGTAGGGCAAACCCTGCACTCGACCGGTGTCGCGCACCACCGCGCGCGCCGCCATCGAGCCGTGGGTGATGATCTGCGAGACCTGCTCGCGGCCATAGCGACGGCCGACATAGTCGATCACCTCGTCGCGCCGGTCCATGCAGAAATCGATGTCGAAGTCGGGCATCGA
>JAGRJL010000380.1 GCA_020442775.1 Lysobacterales bacterium
GAGTACAACGGCGTGCCCTCGCTGCCGACCTCCGGTGAATATGACGTCGATGAGTTCTTCATCGAGGCCAATCTGCCGGTGTTCGACAACGACTCCTCAAGGCTGGACTTCAGCGCCGCGCTGCGCTACTCGGATTACTCCACCTCCGGCGGCGAAAGCACCGGCAAGCTGGGCTTCCGCTGGCAGATCGGCGACCAGTTCCTGATCCGCGGCTCCTTCGCCGAAGGCTTCCGCGCACCGTCGATCGGCGAGCTGTTCGGCTCGGCGGCGCGTTTCGACGCCACCCTGACCGACCCCTGCGTGATCGGCATCAACGGCGCGCCGCCGACCGGACCGTCCTCGATCTGCTCGCAGTTCGGGATCCCGGCAGGCGCCCAGCAGGCCAATCCGCAGATCTCGGTCACCACCGGCGGCAACCCGAATCTGGAGCCGGAAACCTCCGACAGCTACTCGCTGGGCTTCGTCTGGAGCCCGAACTTCATGGTCGAGAACGGCTGGGCCGAGAAGTTCGACGTCGAGTTCACCTGGTACCAGCATGAGCTGGAAGGCGCGATCCAGGCGATCGACGCGCAGACCCAGCTGAACATCTGCACCGGTCTGGTACCCAGCGTCAGCCCTGGTGGCCCCAGCTCTCCGTTCTGCAACGGCATCACTCGCGCGGTGACCGGCGGCATCAACGGCTTCAGCAACCGGCTGCAGAATTTCGGTCAGATCGACACCGACGGCTTCGATATCGACATGTTCTGGACCCTGCCGCAGACCGACTGGGGCGTGTTCCGGGTCAGCTGGCAGAACACCTTCGTCAACGACTACGAGGCGGTCGACGCGCTGGGCAGCGCGCAGCCGCAGGGCGAGGGCGTGGAAGTCAACGACAGCGGCATCCCCGAGTGGTCATCCAACCTGACCGTGGACTGGGCGCTGGAAGACTGGTCGGCCAGCTGGAGCGTGCGTCATCTGGACAGCCTGACCGAGAACTGCTCCGACTTCGTCGGCCTGGGCGTGTGCTCCAATGACGCCGCCGGCACCAACAAGCTGGGCAGCACCACCTATCACGATCTGCAGGTCAGCCTGGCCACCAACTGGATCGCCGACATGCGTCTGACCGGCGGCGTCAACAACGTCACCGACAAGGACGCCCCGTTCTGCTACAGCTGCTCGCTGAACGGTTACGACGCCTCCAACTATGACCTGCCGGGCCGCTTCTATTACCTGAAGGTGGACTTCAAGTTCTAAGCACCGCAGGCATGCCATGAACGACGCCCGCCTGGAGATCAGGCGGGCGTTTTCTTTGGTGCGAAGCCAATGAAACCGAGTCCGGGTGAGAACGGCTCCCGGACATTCATGGGGCAGACGCAGACCCTTCCAGATTCGCCATCAGCCACTGGGTGGCATCGGCAATCCGGTCGAAGAAGGCCAGCGCACAGCCGGCATCGGCGTAAACCCGCGACCATTGCGAGCGCATGATTGATCCCACCGGCGTTTCCGGCAGCACGATCGCCACCGCAACCCGACCCATCGCGGTCAGGGTGGGCGCCGCCGCGGTCATCCGCTGCTCGGCTTCGGGCGTCAGCAAGGCTTCGCTATCGGAAACCCCGAGCACCGCCCAGCGACTGCCCTTGAGCTCGGCCACCATCGGAGCCAGCGCCTCCAGATAGGCTTGTGCCCCTTCCAGATTGGTCGCGCCGCTGCCCTCCACGCAGAGAATCTGCCCTTCGCGGTGCGCTCGCAGCAGTCCTCCGTGCGATGGAAAGCCTGTGGCCATCCGAGCCTAGCTCCAGGACCTTGGGCCTACTAGTGTGCCGCGTAGACCGGCCGCTGGCCACGCCGGGGATTGGAACTCTTTGCAGTCTCGCCACGGACATCAACGGCCGCCTTCGATTCGCAGGCGCCCTCCCGATCAGACACAATGGCGATGCCGTTACGCGCTTGCCCGATCTCCGCCAGGACCCCGGACCCACTGACCGCATGAGCCAGCATGAAACGGATGAAGCCTGCGGCGAGGCCCTGGCGATGGTGATAGCGCTGAATTCGCTGCTCGATCAGCTCTGGGTCAGAGGATTGCGCGCCCTCGACAGCGAGACCCTGGCGCGACTGCAGGCGCGCGCCGACGGACTGGCCTCGCTGGGCGCAGAGCACCTGGGCGCCCAGTTCCGGTCGCTGCTGCAGCTGCTCTGCGAAGGGGATCGGGGAGCAGCGACCGCAGCCTTCAGCGCTCGCGCCAGCCTGCGCGTCTTCGAGCGCCTGCTGAGCCTGAGGATGACCGGTGCGCAGCTCGCCGCCGGCTTCACCGCTGCTGCGTCAGACCATGACTGAACCCGACCCGGCATCAGACCCGCGCAGGGCCCTGCTGACCCAGACCATCAGCGTGCTGGAGGATCTGCTGCTGAGTGGCACCACTACCGCGTCAACTGCCACCCTGCGCCGCCTGAATCTGACCCTGGAGCAGCTTGCCGAGGCGCGACTGCTGCGACTGGCGGCTGCGCTGCGGATCGTGATCGAGGAGCTCAAGCGCATCCAGGGCGACCCCGAACGCTTTTCTGCCAGCCGCTACGGCCTGTTTGTCGATCGCTGCTGGCTGCTGGCCGGCGGCACCCTTCGCGCCCTGGCGCAAAATGATCAGGCCGCTCTGGTTCGCTTGACTGCGCCCACCCGCGGCCATCCGCTGAAGGAGCTGAGCGTTGCCGTTGCCGGGGTACTCAAGCGCCACGTCCCCGGCGCCTTCTCGGCCTTCGAGTTCCGCCTGCGGCTGCTGCAGGCGGCGACGCTGGCGCCAGACCGCGTGCTCCCGGTCGGTACCCCGCTGGTCTGGTCGCTGGTGGTGCCGGCAGCGGCGGGCCACCAGTTTCCGGCCGAGGCATTCCTCAGCATGCGCCAGAAGCAGGGCTTCAGCCCCGCTCAGCTGCTCAACCACAAGTCGCTTCAGTTCAGCGATTGCAGCCTGCTCGACGGCGAGCCGCTGCGGGTGCAGCTGGGACCCGACAGCCGCCTGCTGGAAATCGAAGCGGCAACGCCCGACTGGCGCAGCCTGCTGGCCTGGGACCCGAATGACTGGCAGCGACGCATCCACAGCCATCGACCCGATCCGCTGGAACTGCCGGTGGAACTGGCTCAGGACGTGTTGCTGGAAGACTGGCAGATCGACCCCTTCGCCGCATCGACGGTCCCGGGCCGGGAAAACAGTGAGCGCTGCGCCCGGCTCCAGGCGCTGGGCTGCTCCTGGCGAGTGCGGGTGGACCAGGGCGAGCTGGCGCTGGAGCAGGCGCTGCAGACCGCCGCCAGCCGCAGCCCGCAACCCGCGCTTTACGCCAGCGCCCATGTCGAGTTGGGCGAACAGGTGCTCAGCCCGCTGGCGCTGCTGGGGGAAAAACCCGAATACATCACCATTGGCAAGCCCGAATTCGATCGGGTTGCCCTGGTACGCATGCTCAACAGCCGATAAGGAAAGCCCATGAGCGCCCAAGCCCCCGACACCGCCAATCCCACGCTTGATGAGGTGCTGCAGCTACCCGCGGAACAGGCCTTTGCCGAACAGCTCCATGCGCTGGCTGAAAGCGACAAGGATCCCAGGCCGAGCAACTGGCGATTGTCGCCAGCCTCGGTGATCCGCTATGTGCTGGGATCAGAGCCGGTCACTCTGGAGCAGGGCAAGCGGCAGCGAACGGTGGAGATCAGCCGCAAGTTCTTCGGCGATCGCACCCTGGTCGAACGCGCCATCGTCACCCTGGCCTCCGAACGCGCGCTGCTGTTGGTGGGCGAACCCGGCACCGGCAAGAGCTGGCTGAGCGAGCATCTGGCCGCAGCGATCAGCGGCTGCTCTACCCTCACCATCCAGGGCACCGCCGGGACCACCGAGGATCAGATCAAGTACGCCTGGAATATCGCCCGAGTGATCGCCGAAGGGCCGCGTCCGGACAACCTGATTCCGTCGCCGACCATGAGCGCGATGCAGCAGGGCGCGTTGCTGCGGTTTGAGGAAATCACCCGCTGCGTGCCGGACGTGCAGGATGCGCTGGTATCGATCCTGTCGGACAAGCGCATTGCGATTCCGGAACTGCCCGGCGATCAGGGGGTCGCGGCGCGGCCGGGTTTCAACGTGATGGCGACCGCCAACTCGCGCGATCAGGGCGTCAATCAGCTTAGCGCGGCACTCAAGCGACGCTTCAACTACATCCATATTCCGCTGGTTGCCGACAAGCAGACGGAAATGGCGATCGTGCGCGAACGCAGTGCGCAGCTGATCGCGCGCTATTGCGTGCCGACGCCGATCGAGGAACCAATACTGGATCTGCTGACCACGGTCTTTCGGGAAATTCGCGGTGGCCGCAGTGAGCAGGGCGTGAGTCTCAAATCGCCGACCACAACCCTGTCGACCGCCGAGGCGATTGGTGTTGCCCTGGACGCCGCGCTGCATGCGCGCTTCTTCGGCAACGGGCAGGTCAGCGCCGCCAGCATTGCGCGCAATCTGGTGGGCTCGGTGGTCAAGGAGGATCTCGCCGACCAGGCCGTGCTGCGCGAATACCTCACCCTGGTGGCGAAGAAGCGTGCTGCCGAACAAGCGCACTGGCGCGACTTCGTCGACGCCGCTGAAGCGAGCTTCTGAGACTGCCATGCACGCTGGAAGCGCCAGCCAGGCGGTCACCGAGGTCGGCGAAGCCGATCGAGTGCAGGCCATGGTCGAGCGGGTGCTGGCCGATCCGCTGTACTGGTTTCCGATCCGTCATCACTCGCCCAGCGCTGCCCATCTGCTCGCTGAGGCGATCCGACAGCGCCGCCCCAAACTGCTGCTGATCGAGGCACCCAGCGGGATGGAAGCGCTGGTGCCGCACCTGCTCGACAGCCAGACACGCCCCCCGGTTGCCCTGTATTGCAGCTTTCGCGATGACCTCGGTGAGTTGGCCGCGCAGCGCGGCCTCGCTGCCTCCGACCCGCCGCTGCAGTCCGCCGCCTGGTTTCCGCTGCACAGCTACTCGCCGGAGTACGTCGCCATGCAGGTGGCGGCGCAGGTCGACGCCGAGGTGGTGTTCATTGACCTGCCGCCTCATGCACGCGCGGCTGAGCCAGTGGACCAGAGCGGCGATGCGGATCCGGATTCGATCTCCTTGGAACACAGCCGCTTTTATCTGGAATTGGCCCGTGCCGCCGGCTATGACAGCTGGGACCAGGCCTGGGATAGCCTGTTCGAGGACCACGGCGGCGCGCCCCGCTGGACGCTGGAGGACTACCGACGCAAGCTGGCCAGCTTCTGCGCCGCCGCCCGGGTCAGCGCCGGGGAGCGGGAGGACAATCTCGCGCGAGAACGCTACATGCACGCAAGGCTGGAGCAGGCGCTGAGTGAGCGTGGCTGTGCGCCTGATCAAGCAATGGTGGTTTGCGGTGGCTGGCATTTGTTCATGGATCGGTCGGACCCG
>JAGRJL010000381.1 GCA_020442775.1 Lysobacterales bacterium
CGGCCCGCCGGATTGCTCCAGCTGGTCAGCACATTTTTCGGCGGACTGGTCATCGGCCAGCTGCAGGTAAAACTCGCAAACCCGGAACTGGCGGAATGCGCTGGCCGGATCCAGATCCCGGGTGGCAACGATAAAGCGCATTGCTTCGCCGGTGCGGCCCATCTGGTTCAGATAGGTGGCCATTCGATCGTAGTTCGCAGGCACCGCCGGGCTGTTGCGGATGTTGTCGCGTAGCTTGGCGATCGCCTCCTCCGCGCGCCCTACCGCCCACAAGGCGTCGGCCAGCCGGGTGGCAATGCGCGCGGACAGCGGATCGATGCGCTCGGCCGCTCGCAGGGACTCAAGACCCTCATCATAGCGACCGAGGAACAGATAGAGATCGCCCAGCCGGTTCAGCGCAATTGCGTCGTTGGGATTGCGGTCCAGCGCGTGCCCATAGGTGTCGATGGCCAGCTGATGCTCACCTACGCGCCGATATTCCGAGGCTCGCGCACGCAGGAGGTCCGGATCGTCCGGGGCCAGCTCGATGGCACGCTGCAGCGCCCCGAAGGCCCCCTCCATCTGCTCGGGGGTGCTGCCTCCGCGCAAGCCGTGGAGCAGGCCAGCCGTTTCATACCAGCCCACCAGCGCAGGGATATGATCGGCGTCAAGGGCCAGCGCCTGTTGGTATAAGGCGATGGCCTGCTCGGCGCTGGCGACGGTGCCCTGGTCAAACAGTCGGCCAGCCCGCACGCTCAGCGCATAGGCTTCCTGGTTGGCCGGTGCTCGCAGCACCTCGCTGCGCAGCAGCGTGTTGGTCATGGTCTGCGTGACCTGATTGGCGATCTCGTCCTGCAGAGTGAACAACTCACCGACCGGACGGTCAAAGGAACGCGACCACAAATGCTTACCGGTGCGCACGTCGATCAGCTGAGCGAGCACCCGCATCTGCTCACCGTCGCGCAAAATGCTGCCTTCCAGTACAGCCGACACTCTCAGCTTGAGGCCAATCTCCTCGATCTGCTCCGGCGCATCACGAAAGGCGAAGGAGGAGGTGCGCGCGGCGACCTGCAGTCCCTCGGCCTGCGCCAGCATGTGAATGATGCGATCCACCAGCGCGTCGGCGAAGTAGCCCTGATCGGCATCGGGGCTGAGGTCGAGGAACGGCAGGACTGCCACAGACGGTTGCTCCGCTTCGATGCCTCCCGAGGTGCTGACCGTGTTGGCGGCTGGCGGGTTGTCGGCACCGATGCCCCAGACCAGCAGCGCCATCAGGCTCAGTGCGAGCAGCCCGACCAGGGGTGTGGCCAGCCGTGCAGCCCAGGACCGCGGCAGTGCTATCGCGGGATTCGGTGGCGACCCTGGGTCGGCTTGCTCACTGCCTTCGGTAGACGGTGTGGGCACCGGCTGTGGCTGTTCGCTGGCCTCAACGATCCCCTCACCGGTGTAGCGATAGCCGCGGCGGGGGATGGTCTGGATGATCCGGTAAGGTCTGCGCTGATCGCCCAAGGCCCGGCGCAGGCTGGAGATGGCCACGTTGACCGCATCTTCGCTGGCCGCTTCCAGATGTCCCCAGACCGCTTCCATCAGCTCGTCGCGGGTGACTACCTCGTGCTTGCGCTCTATGAAATAGCGCAACAGCATCAATGGCTTGGGCGGCAAGTGCTCGCGGAACTCTCCGCGCTCCAGATCGCCACTGTCGAGATCAACGGTGCAGCGCTGGCGGTTCTCCTGGGTCAAGCTGATCAATCATCGGTTGGGTCCAGCCCCGATCATAACGTGGCCAGTTCGCGACAGATCAGTCCGGATGTAATCGATCCTTGGGAAAGCAGCGCGCGGCGAAGTAGATAAACACCGCGGTCAGCAGCAGCATCAGCGGGACCACGTACATCGCCTGGTACAGGCCGATGGAGCGATAGGCCTCGTCCATTTCCTTGGCGCCGGCAGCGCTCATCGCGGCCAGCGCCAGATGATCGGAGATCGCCCCCACCACCACTGGTCCCATCGCGCCGCCCAGTAGATACATGGCCGCGAAATACAGCGCCATGGCGGTCGCCCGCAGGCGCGGCTGGACCACATCCTGGATCGCCGGATAGACCGCGGTGAAATAGGTGTAGTAGCCCAGCCAGCCAATCGCGAACAGGCCAGTGAACGCCACCACCGACTGATCTCCGAAGCGCAGCGCGGCGAACACAAAGGCTGCGGCCAGCGCCATCGTCAGCGCGCCCGAGCGCAGTCGACCGCTGTCACCCCGCTTGTGCATCCGGTCAGCCAGGGAACCGCCCAGGGTCAGCCCAACCAGTCCGGTGATGCCAACAATGATTCCGGTCATGCTCGCGGCGTGACTGAGGCTGAGCTGAAAATGCCGCTGCAGCAGCGGCACCAGGAAGCCGGAGGTGGGATAGGCGGCGAAGTTGATGGTCAGACCCGAAGCAATCACCCACCACAGGGTGCGAATCCGCAGCAGTGACCGAAAAGGCTGCGCAACCGGCTGCTCCGGCGCGGCGACGGCGTCTGCGCCGCCACGGGCCGGCTCGGGAATGCGGGCGATGATCCAGGCCAGGATCAGACCCGGCACCGCGGCGACCAGGAAGGGCGCACGCCAGCTGGAGAAGGCCTGCACGATCGGGCCGACCGCGAAGAAGGCCGCCATCAGCCCCAGCGGCAGCCCGAGCATGTAGATGCCTACGGCGCGCGCGCGGCGCGAAGAGGGATACAGATCGGCGATCAGCGAATTGGCCACTGGCGCGTAGCAGGCCTCGCCCACGCCGACACCGATGCGCAGTATCAGCAGCGAGACGAAGCTCCAGGCCAGCCCGCCGAGGCCGGTGAACAGGCTCCAGACCACCAGTCCCCAGACCAGCACGGTACGCCGCGACCGGGTGTCGGCCCAGCGCCCCAACGGGAGACCGGCGATCGCGTAAATCACAACGAAAACAGTCGACAGCATCCCCAGTTGCAGATCGCTGAGGTTGAACTCATGCCGGATCGGCTCGCCCACCACCGCCGGCAGGCTGCGATCGAAAAAATTCAGCAGATTGGCCAGCAGCAGCAGAAACAGCACCTTGCCCGGCCGCGGGCTTGCAGACTCCTGTGGGCTCAAGACCGGCTCCTGCCGCCGAGAAAGGCTGCGACTCTAGCACTCAATCGAGATGGCCTTCGAAACTTGAACTACTGCTGGTCAGAGTCTCGAGATGCCGGTCGGTCTTAGCCCGGCCCGCCCTTGACGATCTCTCCGCCCTTCATCACGAAGGGCACCGACTGCACCGTCCTGATGTCCTCCAGCGGATTGGCGTCGACTGCGATGATGTCTGCGTGCCAGCCCGGCTTGAGCTGGCCAAGATCGTCCATCCGCAGCAGTGCCGCAGACACCGTGGTGGCGGACTGGATCGCCTGCAGCGGCGACATCCCGCGTTCGGTCATCTTGACGATCTCGAAGGCGTTCTGGCCATGCGGAATCAGCGGCGCGTCGGTGCCCATGGCGACCTTGACCCCGGCCTTGATCGCCGCCGATAGCGACTGGTTCATCCGTGGACTGACGAACTCGGCCTTGGCTCGCTTTTGCGCCGGCAGCAGGTCCAGATTGATCAGATCCATCAGTCCGTTGGTGGGCACCAGAAAGACCCCGCGATCGATCATCAGCTGGATTGCTTCGGCGTCGAGCATCGATCCATGTTCGATCGAAGATACGCCGGCGCGAATCGCGGCCTTGATCCCCTCGGTGCCGTGTGCGTGCGCGGCGACCGGGATTTCATGGCGTTCGGCCTCTTCGACAATCGCCACCATCTCCGCATCGCTGAGCTGGCGCGCGCCCACCGAGGCTTCCAGCGACATCACCCCGGCGGTGGCGTGGATCTTGATGACCTTGGCGCCGTGCTTGATCTGGAAGCGGGTGGCCTTGATCGCGTCGGCAGCGCCGCTGACCACGCCGTATTCGGGACCCAGCTCCAAGCGGCCTTCCGCCAGCCCCTCGGCCATCGCCAGATCACCGTGGCCGCCGAGGATGGAGATCATGTGGCCGGCCGGAATGATTCGCGGCGCGCGGATCCAGCCCTGCTCGGCGGCATGGGCCACCGCGGCGTCAATCAGATCCAGTGAGGGATGAACCTGTCCCACGTTGCGCACGGTGGTGAAGCCAGCCATCAGGGTGCGTTCGGCGTTCTTCGCGCTGCGCAAGGCAGCCTCGGCGCCACTTTCGGTGACCACGATGCCGAAATCGCCGGTCTCGAAATCCAGATCCAGATGCACGTGCATGTCCATCAGTCCGGGCAGCAATGTCTTGCCGGGCAGTGCGACCACATCCACCTGATCGGGCCACTGATCCTGATTGATGGCGACGATCCGGCCGTTGTCGACCAGGATCTCGGCGGGTTTGACCAGCTTGCCGCTGGCGACGTCCAGATAGGCGTCGGCCTTGAGCAACAGCGGTTCGGCGCCAACGTTCAGGGGTAGGCACAGGAGGCAAATCAGGGCGAAAGCTCGGTACACGGGCGGCTCCGTTGATGGCTGGGGCGT